>JAPKCG010000506.1 GCA_028823055.1 Sphingomonas bacterium | reverse complement strand
CCGTTGGCGAGCAGAGACGGCACGAACGGACGACATTTGGCGGAATGGAATGATCCATTCCCCAAACCCTCCTATCTTTTCGCGCTCGTCGCGGGCGACCTGGCGGTCAATCGCAGCAGCTTTACGACGATGTCTGGGCGGACGGTCGAGCTGGGCATCTGGGTGCGCGAGGCGGATGTCGACAAGACCCACCATGCGATGGCAGCGCTCAAGACATCGATGGCATGGGACGAACGCGTTTATGGCCGCGAATATGATCTCGACGTGTTCAACATCGTCGCGGTCGACGATTTCAATTTCGGTGCGATGGAAAACAAGGGGCTGAACATCTTCAACAGCCGCTATATTCTCGCCGACCCCGACACCGCGACCGATTATGATTACGACGCGATCGCGGCGGTCGTCGCGCATGAATATTTTCACAATTGGTCGGGCGATCGCATCACCTGCCGCGACTGGTTCCAACTGTCGCTGAAGGAAGGCTTCACGGTCTATCGCGACCAGTGTTTTTCGGCGGATCAGGGATCGGCGGCGGTCAAGCGGATCGAGGATGTCAGGGGCCTGCGCGCCGCGCAGTTTCCCGAGGATGCCGGGCCGCTCGCGCATCCGGTACGGCCCGACAGCTATCAGGAAATCTCGAATTTCTACACCGCGACGATCTATAACAAGGGAGCCGAACTGATCCGCATGATGGCGACGATGCTCGGCCCGGTAAAATTTAGTGCGGCGTCCGACCTGTATTTCGACCGGTTCGATGGCACTGCGGCGACATGTGAGAATTTCGTGGCGTGCATGGAAGCGGGCGGCGATGTCGACCTGACGCAATTCCGGCTGTGGTATAGTCAGGCGGGAACGCCGCGCGTGTCGGCAAGCCTGGACCATCACGGCGGCCGGACGACGCTGCATCTGGCGCAGCACGTGCCCGTAACCCCCGGCCAGCCGATCAAGCAACCGATGGTGTTACCGCTCAAGATCCGCCTGTTCGGTGCCGATAGCGGTCGACCATTGATCGACGAACGGCTCGTCCTGCTCGACAGTGCAGAAGAGTCGTTGGTCTTCGAAGGGTTCGGGGAACGTGCAGTTCTGTCGATCAATCGTGAGTTTTCCGCCCCCGTCATCGTCGAAAGCGATCGCAGCGCCGCCGATCTCGCCTTTCTTGCACGGCATGACGACGATCCGTTCGCGCGTTACGAAGCGATGCAGCAGTTGATGCTCGATACGCTCGTCGCGGGGGCGATGAGCGACGACAAGGGGCATGACGCCGTGATCGCGGCGGTGTCCGATACGCTGGCCAACCCCGATCTCGACCCCGCCTTCGTCGCGGAAGCGGTGTTGCTGCCATCGGAAAGCTTTATCGGCGACCAACTTTCGATCGTCGATCCCGATGCGGTCCATGCGAGCCGGGAAGCACTGCGCCGCGCGCTGGGCGAGCGGTTGGACGACCAATGGCGCAACGCCTACGATCAAGCACCTGAAACCTATGCCTATTCGCCCGAAGGCAAGGGGCGTCGCCGCCTGCGAACGGTCGCGCTCGGCTATATCGCGGCGAGTGGCGGCGACGATGCCGCGGCGATCGCGTTTCGCCAATTCGACAGTGCGGACAACATGACCGACCGGCAGGGCGCGCTCGCGACGCTTGCCAGCAGCGACGCAGACGAGCGCGAGGCGGCGCTCGATATTTTCTATAACCGCTATGCCGGCAATTCGCTCGTTATCGACAAATGGTTCCAGACACAGGCACTCGCGTCGCGCGACGATACGGGCGATCAGGTCATCGAATTATCCCGCCATCCCGATTTCACGCTTGCCAACCCGAACCGTGCGCGCGCGCTGATCGGGGCATTCGCGGCCAACCAGCGTGCGTTCAACGCCGCCGATGGGTCGGGATACCGGTTCCTTGCCGACCAGTTGATCGCGCTCGACAAGCTTAATCCGCAGACGGCGGCGAAGTTGCTACCGCCGCTTGGCCGCTGGCGCCGGTTCGATGAGGGCCGGGCGACGATGATGCGCGCCGAACTCGAACGGATCGTCGCGACGCCCGGACTGTCGAAAGATCTTTTCGAGCAAGCATCGAAAAGTCTTGTATGACAGTGCGTAACACGATTTACTGATTAGCGAAGAGCTGGGTACTCTGAGTTCTTAACAACAGTGAGTTTTTCCACGATGAAGCAGCGCGTATTGACTGGCATGGTGGCAATGTGCGGCGTGCTGTCTGGCTGTGGCAGCGGTGGAGGTTCCGGCACCGCCAGCGTCGCGACGACGACCGGCGGAACGCCGACGTCCAGCCCGACCCCCACCCCCACCCCCACCCCCCCAACCTAGACGGCCCCTGGGTTTTGACA
>JAPKCG010000505.1 GCA_028823055.1 Sphingomonas bacterium | reverse complement strand
CGTGCCCCCCGTCTGCGTGCCCCCCGTCTGCGCGCCCGCACAGGTCGGGATCGCTATCATCACCGCGTCGTTTTTCAAAGTCGATTTCATCATCATGGTTCTTGCCCGACTTTCTCGACGGCGGCATTCCCACCCCCCGTCGCCTCGATCAGCGCACGTGCGGTCTTGTAACAATCATCGATATGCGCGTTGCCCGCGAGCTTCATCGCGCCGAAACTGATCGTGGCAGCGACCGCCGAACCGAGCAACGGCACATATTTCGCCGCCGATGCGGTCGCGAGTCTGACACCGAACCGGCGCAGCAGCCGGACAACCATCTGCCGCGTCACCATCCGCCCGATGACATTGTTGCCAAGGCTCGACGCGACGACGAACACCTGCTGCATCGCGCTGGGGTCGAGCTTTTCCACCTGCTCGTGATCGAGATCGAACTTGGCGCTGATCTTGGGCAGCAAATTGGTGAGCAAGCCGATATCTGCGACAATGTCCGCCCCCGGCACCGGGACGACCGCCGCGCCCGCCGACATCAGCGACCGTTTCGTCACCATCGCCCGGCATTCGCGTTTTACTTCCTCCAGCCGCGCCACGCTCTCGATCATTTTCTTCTCCCTGTTGCCACGTCCAAACGCGCGAACGCCACAATCGGGCGCGCCGTTCGTTGATGTCGCATGAGCCGCCCTGCCACCTCCCCAGCCGAACAACTGCGCCGCGCGATCGCGGGGCGGGTCGTCGCGCTGTTCAACGATGCCTCACGCGGGGAGGCCCCGGTGACGCGGAGTGAAGACAGCTTCTTCGGCAAGGATTCGATCGCGTGGCGCGTTCATGGCGACGTCACCTCGATGATGGTCGGCGGGATGGCCAGCCTGATGCTCCAGATGCTGCGTCCCGCCGTGCTCGCGGGCGTCTGGGACCATTCCAATTTCCGGGCCGACATGCACGGGCGGCTGCGGCGCACCGCCCGCTTTATCGCGACGACGACCTATGGCGAGCGCACCCATGCCGAGGCGGCGATAGAGCGGGTTCGGCGGATCCATGACCATGTCGACGGTGTGCTGCCCGATGGGACCCCGTATCGCGCCAACGATCCTGCCGCGCTTGCCTGGGTCCATGTGACCGAAACCACCAGCTTTCTTGCCGCATGGCGTCGCTATGGCGATCGGTCGATGTCACGCGCCGATGCCGATCGCTATATCGCCGAAATGGCATCGATCGGTCGCGCGCTCGGGGCCGACCCGGTGCCGCGGACGGTACGGGAGGCGGAAATGATGATCGATGCGCTGCGTGGTGCCGCGAAGAGCGACGATCGGACGCGCACGGTGCTCGACCTCATCCTCGCCGACGTTGACGACGATCCCCGCCTCCGCCCTGCGGTAGCCCTGATCCGTGCCGCCGCGATCGACCTGTTGCCCGGCTGGGCTCGGCGAATGCACGGATTGTCCGCGCCCGTCGCAAAACGCCCGTTGGTGCGTGGCGGGACGATGGCGCTAGCCGAGACGATCCGCTGGTCCTTCCGCTAGCGCAATACCCCAACGCCATCGAGCGACATGACAGGATCGTGCGGGAACCGATCCCCCGGATCAATCCAGCGCTTTGACGATCTCTTCGCACATCTTCTTGGCATCGGAGAGCAGCATCATCGTGTTGTCGCGATAGAAGACCTCGTTATCGACCCCGGCATAGCCGACGCCGCCCATGCTGCGCTTGATGAACAGCACCGTCTTCGCCTTTTCGACGTCGAGGATCGGCATGCCATAGATGGGCGAGGTCTTGTCGGTCTTCGCCGCGGGATTGGTCACGTCGTTCGCGCCGATGACGAAGGCGACATCGGTCTGCGAAAATTCGCTGTTGATATCCTCCAGCTCGAACACCTCGTCATAAGGTACGTTCGCCTCGGCGAGCAGGACGTTCATATGCCCCGGCATCCGCCCCGCGACGGGATGGATCGCATATTTGACGCGCACGCCCGCTTCTTTGAGCTTGTCGCCCATTTCGCGCAGGACATGCTGCGCCTGCGCGACCGCCATGCCGTATCCGGGCACGATGACGACCTGTTCGGCCTGGCTCATCAGGAAGGCCGCATCCTCGGCGCTGCCGCGTTTCCACGGGCGGTCGATCTTCTCGCCACCGCCGCTGGTATCCGCGACCGCGCCGAAACCGCCCGCGATGACGCTGATGAAGCTGCGGTTCATCGCGCGGCACATGATATAGCTCAGGATCGCGCCCGACGATCCGACCAGCGCGCCGGTGATGATCATCGCTGTGTTGTGGAGCGTGAACCCCATCGCGGCGGCGGCCCAGCCCGAATAGCTGTTGAGCATGCTGACCACGACGGGCATGTCCGCGC
>JAPKCG010000504.1 GCA_028823055.1 Sphingomonas bacterium | reverse complement strand
GTTCACACAAGGTCACGCCAAGAACGCATTTCCCGTGGGCATGGGGCACGGAGCGGGACGCGGAAGTTCACATAAGGTCACGCCACGGCGCATGCCGGTCAAAGCGAAGCGGGGGGATGCGAAAGAGCGTGGCATTTCCGGGAAATGCGATCGTCGCCGATAGCGAGGCTGGGTTGTGTAGGACAGCGACCGGTTCGATCGGCCTGCTATATCAAGGCCCCCTGCGCGCCCGCCTGATGCGACACGCGCGTTTCGACCCGTGGCGCGCGGCGATTGGGGCTGACCAGCGGGGGCAGACGCGGGTGGTGTCCATCAAACAATTCGGCGAGCGTGAAGCATTGCAAGGCGGGGAAACGACCGAATTCGGTCTGGATCAGGCCGTGGCTGTTCGCTTCATCGATCATGCCGCGCGTCGGATGGGCGGCGCACACGAACAGGCCCATGCGATGCCCGTCGCGCGTCATCACGCCGCCGAGATCTCGGACCATGCCGGGATTGATGTTAGCGCCCGCCTTGACCGAAATCACCCCGGTTTCGGTCTTTCCACCTTCACCGACATAATAGAAATAGCCATCGACCCCTTTATCGCCGCCCTTCTTGCCCCCCATCCACGGCCAGCCGCCGAGTTTTAACGTGATCCACGCCTGAAATTGATGGGGGTCGTCGGTCGCGAGGCGCTGTGCCGAGGCGAGGTCGCGGGGGACACCGATCGTTTCGAAGCTGGCTGCATCGCCATAGCCTTCGCGCAATCGTTTTTCGATCAGGCCGACCGCCAGATGCGTGACGTCGATGCCGAGCCAGCTGCGTCCCAGTTTCTGCGCCGCATCGACTGCGGTGCCGCAGCCGCAAAACGGATCGAGGACGACATCGCCGGGGTTTGATGATGCCGCGACGATACGTTCGAGCAGCGCGACGGGTTTTTGGGTGGGATAGCCGAGGCGTTCCTGAGCTTGTGAATTGAGCGGGGGAATACCGGTCCAAACGTCACTCAACGTCACGCAAGGCATTTCATCGAGATAACGGATCAATTCCGGAGTGCCTGTGCGCGTATAATGTAGTCGGCCAGTGTTGTGAAGTTGGTGCATTCTGTCCAAGGGATAACGCCATAGCTTGGTGACGCCGTTCCATTCATAACTATACCCCCCGCCTGACAAACCCATCGCGGTTACATTGTCAGTTCGATAACGGCGGCCTGCAATATCGCTACGCCGGTAATGGGTGGCGATATAGGTCTCGCTGTAATCCTGATAACTCTTATTCCAGATCCAGCTGGCGGTCTTCGTATAATAGAAGATAATGTCGTGGACCCGCCCCATGCCGGCTGCGTCACTATGCGATCCGGTGCGCTTCCAGACGATCTCGTTGCGGAAATTCTCCGGCCCGAACACCGCATCGAGTACCAGCTTGAGGTAATGGCTCGCGGTCGGGTCGCAGTGTAAATACAGACTGCCCGTCGGTTTGAGCACGCGGTGGAGTTCGACCAGGCGAACCGCCATCATCGCGAGATAGGCCATCATCGCATTGTCGCCGATCGCGGTGCGCATCGCCTGCATCAGCACATGGAGCGCGTGATTGCCGCTTTCGGTGATGTCCATCAGCGCGGCGGACGCGGTCGGACCCCAGCTCCAGGTGTCGTCGAACGCCTCGATGCTCGCATCCGCCCCCGCGCCGTCGGGGGATTTGAACAGGATATTGTAGCTGGCGTTCGAATTGAACGGCGGGTCGAGATAGATGAGGTCGACGCTGGCGTCGGCAACATGGTCGCGCAGGACGTCGAGATTGTCGCCATAATAGAGTTTGTTCGTTCCGGTCATGACATGAGATCATGATCATTGCGATCGTCGGTGCCACCGATGTCGTGACCATTTCGGACGGCCGAAATGGAGCTTTACCGATCGTCCGTCACTTACAGGCGTGAAATCGCTCGACATGGCGGCACGGTCGGACGATATCTGCCCCGCCGCTCGCGACGGATCGGGTCGCGACGACGTGCCTGCCCGATCGTCGACCGCAGGCAGCGGCGCTCAGCCCTTTTGCAGGCCCGCGACGAAGCGGCTGATCGCGCTTTCGATTTTGATACCCACCATCGCGGCGATCTTGTCGGGGTCGAGCGGTGGCGCTGGCTGAGCGGCGGTAGCGGATTTGCCCGGTTCCGCCGTATCGGCCGACGCTGGCGGTCGCGGTGGCTCAGGCGGCGCGGGCGGCGCGTCGGTTCGTTTTCTCAGCGCGACACTGGCGGCGGCGGTCGCCATGCTCAGGCCCATTGCGATCCGCTGACGCCCCTGCGGCGTGTCGGCCATCGCGAGGAGTTCGTTGCCACGTTTGCGCAGCTTTTTGTCGAGCTTGA
>JAPKCG010000074.1 GCA_028823055.1 Sphingomonas bacterium | reverse complement strand
CAGACTCGAGCCTCTGAGGCCGCCGGTGCCAAAGCAGGGCATTGTCGGCATCAAGGGGGCGCGCCTCGATCCCGGTATGCTGCAGGATACCCGCATCGATCGCCATTTCGGGCAACATCGTTAGCCCCAGGCCGTTATCGACCATCTGCACGATCGTGTGGAGGGAGGTGCCCAGCATCGTGGCCTCCGCGCGCAATTCGGGGCGGTTGCATGCGGCGAGCGCATGATCCTTGAGGCAATGCCCGTCTTCGAGCAACAATAGCCGCGTCTCGTCGATCGCATCGGCGGGGATCGCCTGCGGGTTGCTCGACAGCGTGTCGGGCATGTCGCCGGGCAGATAGGCGACGAACAGCCGGTCGTCGAACAAGGTCGCGCTCGCAATGTCCCCGCAGGCATAAGGCAGGGCGAGCAGGACGCAGTCGGTGCGCCCGTTGTGAAGGCCCTCGCACGCGGCATGGCTCGGCTCTTCGCGCAGAAAGAGCTTGAGATCGGGATAGTCCCGCCTGAGTCTTGGCAGGATACGCGGAAGCATGAATGGTGCGATCGTCGGGATGACACTCATCCGCATTTCGCCCGACAGCGGTCGGCCGGCGGCGCGTGCCATATCGCCCAGCTCCTCCGCCTCGCGCAGCACCCGGCGTGCCTTGTCCGCGATACGTTCGCCCAGCGGCGTAAAGCGAACGACGCGGCGCGTGCGTTCGACCAGGACGACGCCGATCAGCGTTTCAAGATCGCGCAACCCCGCCGACAAGGTCGATTGCGTCACGAAACACGCATCCGCCGCACGTCCGAAATGGCCGTGATCGCGCAGCGCGACGAGATATTGCAGCTGTTTCAGCGTCGGCAGATAGGTTGCGGCCATTGGCTGCCTAGATAGACGGAGTTGCGGATTAGACCAGAGGCGGCAGGCTGCGCACCCGGCTGTCGACGGGGCTTCTGGTAATCGGACGATCGAGTGCCTAGATCGCATGCTTGATAAGAGGGGTATCGCGCATGGCGAACCGGCTGACGACGTATCTCGATTCGATCCGCGCCCGCGATCCGGCGCCGCATTCGCGTGCCGAAATTCTTACCTATCCGGGGGTTTGGGCGCTTGCCTGGCACCGCGTCGCGCATCGGTTGTACAAGGCGCGGCTGTTTTTCCTCGCGCGGCTGGTCAACCATTTCTCCCGCGCGACGACGGCGATCGATATCCATCCGGGTGCGACGATCGGGCGCAATTTCTTCATCGACCACGGCTTCGTCGTGATCGGCGAAACCGCCGACATCGGCGACAACGTCACCATCTATCAATGCGTCACGCTGGGCGGGACCAGCCCTGACGACGGCATGCCGGGAAAGCGGCATCCGACCTTGTCCGACGGGGTCATCATCGGATCGGGCGCACAGGTGCTCGGCCCGATCACCGTCGGCCCGCGCGCACGGATCGGCGCGAATGCGGTGGTGACGAAGGATGTTGCGGAGGGTGCGACGATGGTGGGCATCCCCGCGCGCGCGACGACGGTAGAGGGCGGCAACGCGCCCGAAACGCGCTTCGTCCCCTATGGCACGCCCTGTAGCGAGGCGTTCGATCCCGCGACGCAAAAGGTCGAATTGCTCCGGTGCGAACTCGACACGTTGCGCAAACGCCTCGATGCACTGATCGAGGAGCAGGGCGGGCAGGAACAGCATCGCGCCTGATGGGTATCGTCACCCCGTTTCCCGCCCCGCATGGCAAGCCGAGTCAGATCGGGTTCGACCGCGCCGAACTGACACGCATCCTCGACCTGTATGGCCGGATGGTCGCGGCGGGGCATTGGCGCGATTATGCGATCGAACTGGGCCGCGATGCCGCCGTGTTCGCGGCATTCCGACGCGCCGCCGAACGCCCCGAATTCCGCATCGAGAAACGTCCGGCACTGCGTAACCGTCAGGGCATGTGGGCGCTGGTCGGCGAACACGGTGCCGTCGTGAAGCGCGGCCACGACCTTGGGCCAATACTCGCTCCGGTCGAGCGGCGACTGATGAAAATCGTTGAGGATTGACGCGATAGCATCGGATCAGGCGGCGATGGCGTCCGCCTTCGGGGCCTTCAGCGTCAGCGTGGCGACGGCGCCGCGACCCTTGCCTTCGCTTTCGAGCGCAAGCGCGCCTTCCATCGCGGTCATCGAATTGGCGCACCAATGGAGGCCGAGGCCGCCCGATTTGTGCTCCCGCGTCGAAAAGCCGCGTTGGAAAAGCGAGGGGGCGGCGTCTGCGTTGAAGCCTTCGCCATTGTCGCGGATGATGATTTTGACCAGGCGGCCCTCTTCGCGAACGGTGACATCGATCGATCCGCCCTCGGCACCCGACGCCGCGATCGCCTCTGCCGCATTGCCGAGCAGATTGCCGATCACCTGTGACAGGATGACGCGATTGGCGAGCGCGAGATGTGCGGTGCCGGGAAAGCTGAAGGCGATCGATGTCCCTTGCGCATAACGCGCGATCGAGGCGTTGCGGGCGACGATCTCGCTGACGTCGACGACCGCGAGTGGGGGGCGTTCATGCGATTGGGCCTGTTGCTGGCCGATGATTTCGAGGACATGCGCCATCGCTTCGCGTCCGACGGCGAGTTCGCCGCGCATCGTTTCACGCCCCGCAACCTCCGCGCTGATCGCGGCGGCGACGAAGGCGGTGAGTTTCTGACGACGCGCATCGGGCAGATCGGGTTTGGCGAGCTCTGCCACCGCGCGTTCGACGGTGGCGCGGTCGATCGGCGGTTCCTGCGCGATCCCCTGCGACAGGATCGTGGAAATCGGGTTCAGCGCATTGCGGACATTGTGCATCACCGCAACCGCGCTTTCGCTGCGGCCGAGCGCGAAGCTCTGCACCTCGATCTGTTCGCGCAAATCCTTCAATTGACTGAGCATCGCATTGAAGCTGCGCACCAGCGAGCCGAATTCGTCACGACGTCCGTCATCGTCGAACAGCGCGAGCGACCCCGATACGCGCACGCGTTCCATATGGCGTTCGACGCCGAGCAGCGGCACGATGACGAGCGATGACAGCGTGCGGCGCAGGACCATGAGCACGATCAGCAGCAGCAGCGTCGATCCCGCTACCGCGAGCAGCAACATCCGGCGGCCGAGCATCGAGACATCGCGTGGGACGGCAAAGCGGGCCGCGGCGATGGCGTGGCCATCGGCACCGGGGATCGGGACGCCGATCGTGGTGTTCTTCGCGCCTTTGTCGACGCTTTCGGTATCGGCATGCACCGATTGATCGATCGTCGCATCGAGCTGGAGCAAGTCAGAAATCTGGCGTGACGTGAACTCACGCGCCATCAGGACATAGCCGCGCGGCGCGCCCGTGCCATCGGACCGGCGCACCTGCGCCACCCCGATGACCGCGACGACCGGCCCCAACCGGGCATAGAATCGTCCTGAATTCTCACGGCCGACGATGCGGGACAGGTCGGTACGCGCGATCGTCTCGATCAATCGGGCGCGCAGGTTTTCGCGCCCGCCGCCGGTGGCGGGATCGTACCAGCGTGCGATCTGGATGCTGCCATCGGGTCGGACATAGGCCATGCCCTGAACCGACAGGTTCGACATGGCGAGCGGCGAAAAGCTTTCCTGTTCGAACCGGGCGCTGGGTTTTGCCATGTAATCATAGCTTTGCGTCCAGTCGCCATAATCGCGGACCGCACTTTCGATCTTGTTGGCATAATCGGTCAGCGCCGCGCGCGTGCGATCGATATGCCCGGCATTCGCCTTCGCTTCGAGTGCGTTGAAATTGGGGGTAATGACCAGCGCGAGGATCATCGTGATGCCGAGCGCACCGACGAGCCCGACGGTCGTCAGGATCGCGACGAGTTTGCCGCCGAGCGATGTCGGACGGAATTTCCGACCTGGCGTCCACATGCGGCTTACCTGATCGTTCCCGTCCCGAGATTGAGATCGGCATCAATATCAATATCGGCATCCGGGTTCGCGCCCGGATCGGGAAATGGCGCGATTTCATCGCTGCCGATGAAGCGTTCGGTCGCCAGTTCGAGCGCACGATCGGCGGGCACGGGGCGTGACAGGAAATAGCCCTGTAAATGGCTGGCCCCCGCGATCCGCAGCGCCTGAACCTGCGCGGCGGTTTCGACACCCTCCGCAATGACTTCGAGTCCCAGCGCGCGGCCGAGATGGATGATCGAATGAACGATCGCGGCGCTTTCGCGCTCGCGACCCATGCCGTCGATGAAACTGCGGTCGATCTTGAGCGAATCGAGCGCGAATTTACGGATATTATAGAGCGAGGAATAGCCGGTGCCGAAATCGTCGAGCGAAATGCGAAAGCCCATCTGGCGGAGCTTATAGAGCGTCTCCGCAGCCCGATCGGCATCGTCGAAGATCGCGGTTTCCGTGATTTCGATGTGAAGCTGTGACGGCGTGATCCCCGCGCGCTGGGTCGCTTCCATGATGTGGCCGACGAAATTGTGCCGGCGGAACTGGCGAGGGGAGAAATTGACCGACACATATTGGCCGGGCCAGCGCTTCAGTTCCTGGAGCGCGGCATCCAGAATCCAGTCACCCAATTCATGGATGATGTTCGATTCCTCCGCGATCGGGATGAAGATCGCGGGGCTGATCGGACCATGTTCGCTGGTATTCCAGCGGACGAGCGCCTCGAAACCGACGACCTCGATCGTATCGCGGCTGACGATCGGTTGATAAACGAGGCTGAGTTCGCCGCGCGCGATCGCCTCGCTCAGACCTTCTTCGATGCGGCGGCGCGTGCGGATGCCTTCGTCCATGCTCTCGTCGAACAGCCGCGTGACCCCGCGTCCGTTGCGTTTCGCATCGTTGAGCGCGAGGTCGGCGCGGCGCAGCGCGTCGATCGGATCGGCGCCGCCGGCGACGACGACGACGCCTGCGGATGCGCCGCTCTGGACCGAATTGCCGAACACCTGCCGCGTTCCGGCGCAGGCGGCGACGATGCGGTCGCAGGCCATGACCGCCGCCTCTTCGCCCGCGGTTTCGAACAGGATACCAAATTCGTCACCACCCAGACGCGCGACGATCGCCCCCTCCGGCGCGGTGTCGTGCAGCGTCAAACAGATATCGCGGATGAGCGCATCACCCGCCAGATGCCCGAGCGTGTCGTTGATCGTCTTGAACCGGTCGAGATCGAACATCGCGGTCGCGAACATGCCCTCGCCCTTCACCCGATCGGCAAGGGCACGGACAAAGGCGAGGCGGTTGGGGGCGTCGGTCAGCGAATCATGCGTCGCCATGTGGATTGCGCGGCTTTCGTTCGCGGCCAGTTCGGCGCCCTGTTCCTTAAGCTGTGCGACCTGGTCAGACAGTGTCGCACGCGCGGCGGCGAGTTCGCGGTCGACTTCCCACCGGCGGGCAAGCGCGGTCGCGGTCTGGACGATTTCGGCGACTTCGAATGGTTTGGCGATGTAGAAGATCTTGTCGGCAGGCCCGGCGACCTTGCTGATTTCGATCGGCGAGAAATCGGAATAGCCGGTGACGATGACGAGGTTGATGTCCGGGTCGAGCGCGCGAATGCGCATCGCGGTTTCGCGCCCGTCGATACCCGGCGGCATGCGCACGTCGATGAAGGCGACTGCATAGGGCGTCCCCGCAGCGAGCGCGGCCTCGACCGCACCGACCGCGTCGAGCCCTTGATTCATGTGTGTCAGGGCGAAATTGGGGGATTGGTCGACGGCGTCGGGGGCGTCGTCGCCGAACAGCTCCGTCGCCATATCGCTCAGCGCGTCTTCGCTTTTTCCCCGCTGGGGCGCGAAGCTGCGCTTGTAGCTTTCATGCATCGCCGGTTCGTCGTCGACGATCAGTATTCGCTTGGCGTCATCGGCAACGGTCATGGCAGGCATTTCCTTTCGGATATCATTGCCCGGAGGTAAGGGGATGCGGTTAAGAGGACGTAAACGACGTTGCCGCCGATCGATCGAGCGCCAGCCGCCCGAGCAGGACAGCGCCCAGTGGCCCCGCCTTGTTGCCGAGGCTGGGCGGCACGATGAAGGTCGGCAGCGCGATGTCGGGTAGCCCGATATAGCCGCCCAGACTGTCGGTCATCGCGGCGCGGATGCGCGGGAAAAGGTGAGGGGTCCCGACCATCACGCCGCCGCCCATGACGATGCGACGCGGGATGCCGGTCATGACCAGCGTATGGAGCAACTGGCCCAGCGCGTGCGCCACCAGGTTCCAGGCGGGATCGTCGGCGGCGAGATCCTCCGCCTTGATCCCGGTGCGCGCGGCGATCGCGGGGCCAGCGCACAGCCCCTCGATACACGCGCCGTGGAACGGGCAATTGCCGACCCAGTCATCGCGCTCGACACGCACCGGGCGGACATGGCCGAGTTCGGCATGGGTCAGCCCGTCGACGGGTCGCCCGGCCGCGATCATGCCGACGCCGACGCCGGTGCCGACGGTGACATAGGCGATGTCGTCGAGCCCCGCCGCCGCGCCCCAGCGCGCCTCCGCCAGCGCCGCGCCGACGACATCGGTGTGGAAGCCGACGGGCACGCCAAATCGCGATTCGATGCGGCGAACGATGTCGGTGTTCGACCAGTCCGGCTTCGGTGTCGTCGTGACACTGCCGAAATCGCCCGCGTGAGGATCGATCGATACGGGGCCGAAACTGGCGATGCCGATCGCCGAAAAGCCGCTCCAGCGCGCCAGCGTCGCCTCGATCGCGGCGAGTGTGTCGGCGGGGCCGGTCGTCGGGATGCGCACCTCTTCCTGAATCTCATCAGGGCCGCGCGCGAGAATGCAGTTGCACTTGGTGCCGCCGAGCTCGATGCCCGCGATCAAAGGTCCATCCGGCATCAGCAGTACCTTAAAGGAAGGAGCGAAGGGGAGCGGTCAGGCGAGTTCTTCGTCCATCAGCGTTTCGGTATCGATCTGCGCCTGCATCGCGGCGGTATAGCGCGCGCCCGACAGCGCGTTGGGCGGAAGCAGGTCGTCGACCGATGCGAGCAAGGCCGGGTCCAGCGTCTTCGTCGCGGCGGCGATGTCGTCTTCGAGATGCGCGATGCTGGTCGTACCGGGCAGCGCGACGATATGCGGTGCCTGCGCGATCACCCAGCCGATCGCGAGCTGCGCAGGTGTCATCCCAGCCGCCTGCGCCAGCGCGTTGAAGCGCGCGACGCGTGCAAGATTGGTGATGAGACGCTCCCCGACGAAGCGCGGCATGGCGGCGCGAATGTCGCCCTTGACGTAATCGTCATGGTGGATCGCATCGGCGAGCAACCCGCGCGCGACGGGTGAGAAGGCAACCAGTGCCGCGCCGATCTCCGCACAGGTGGCGAGCACCGCGACTTCGGGATTGCGGACGGCGGGCGAATATTCGGACTGAACCGCCGCGATCGGATGGACCGCATGGGCGCGGCGGATCGTCGCGGCGCTCATTTCCGACAGGCCGATCGCGCCGATCTTGCCCGCCTCCACGGCGCGGGCAAGCGCGCCGACCGACTCCTCGACGGGCACCTTTTTGTCGAGGCGATGCATGTAATAAAGGTCGATATGATCGGTCCCGAGCCGGGTCAGCGCGCCGTCTAGCGTTTTTGCGATTGCGGCGGGCGACCCGTCGATCCCGCGCTTGCCGTCGTAAACGTCGAGGACGCATTTGGAGGCGAGCATGAAGTGGCGGCGACGGTGCATCACGGCCTTGCCGAGCAGCCGTTCGTTATCGCCGCCGCCGTATAGCGCCGCGGTGTCGAGCATCGTGATCCCGAGGTCGAGCGCGCGGTTGAGCAACCGCGCGCCGTCCTCTTCGCTCGGCGGCGTGCCATAGGCATGGCTGAGGTTCATACAGCCCAGCGAAACCGCAGAGACGGCGCGCGCGCCGATCGGGCGGGAGGGAAGCGGCGTGTCGGTCATCGCGGTAATCCTGTGTCCGGCCCCGTCGACTGGGGACCATCATAGCCTTCTATTCGACCGTGACCGACTTTGCGAGGTTGCGCGGCTGATCGACATCGGTGCCCTTGGCGACCGCAACGTGATAGGCGAGCAACTGGACGGGCACCGCATAGACGAGCGGCGCGATCAGTGGGTGAACCTTCGGCATCGTGATCGTCGCGAGGCAATTGTCTCCTGCGGCCCGAATGCCGTCATAATCGCTGATCAGGACAACCTTGCCGCCGCGCGCCTGCACCTCCTGCATGTTGCTGACGGTCTTGTCGAACAGCGGGCCGGAGGGGGCGATGACGATGACGGGGACGTTTTCGTCAATCAGCGCGATCGGGCCATGTTTCATCTCGCCCGCGGCATAGCCTTCGGCGTGGATATAGCTGATTTCCTTGAGCTTCAGCGCGCCTTCCATCGCGATCGGATAGTCGGTGCCGCGGCCCAGATACAGGACGTCGCGCGCGCCCGCGACGGTGTGCGCCATCGCCTCGATCGCCTCGTCATAGGCGAGCGCGGCATTGAGCGAGGCCGGGGCCTCCGCCAGGTGGCGGACGATGTCGCGCTCTTCTTCTTCGGTCAGCCTGCCCTTGGCATGGGCGAGGTTCGCGGCGAGCGCGGCGAGGACCGCGAGCTGGCAGGTAAAGGCCTTGGTCGATGCGACGCCGATCTCCGGCCCGGCATGGGTCGGCAGCAGCAGGTCGGCCTCGCGCGCCATCGTGCTGGTGGGCACGTTGACGACGACCGCGATCGTCTGCCCCTCCGCGCGCGCGTGGCGTAAGGCGGCGAGCGTGTCGGCGGTTTCGCCCGACTGGCTGATGAATAGCGCGAGCCCGCCCGGTTCCATCACCGGCGCGCGATAGCGGAATTCGGACGCGACATCGATGTCGACGGGCACGCGTGCGAACTGTTCGAACCAGTATTTGGCGACCATCCCGGCATAGAAACTGGTGCCGCATGCCACGATCGTGACGCGCTTGATCCCGGCAAGGTCGAAATCCGGGATAGGGAGCGAAACGCGCCCCTCCAGTCGCTGTAGATAGGATTTCAGCGTCTGCGCGACGACGATCGGCTGTTCATAGATTTCCTTCAGCATGTAATGCCGATGGTTGCCCTTTGAGACCAGCTCGCCCGTCACGCCGGAAATCGTGATCGCGCGTTCGACGGGTTCGTTCGCCTGATTATACACTTGCGCGCCATCGCGGGTGCAGACGACCCAGTCGCCTTCCTCAAGATAGGCGATCCGCTGCGTCAACGGCGCGAGCGCGAGCGCGTCGGAGCCGAGATAGGTTTCGTTTTCGCCATGACCGACGACGAGCGGCGAGCCGAGGCGTGCGCCGATCAACATGTCGGGATGGTCGCGAAACAGGATGGCGAGCGCGAAGGCACCGTGCAGTTTCGGCAACACCGCGCGCACCGCGTCTTCGGGGGCGGTGCCCCCCTCGACCAGTTCGCTGACGAGATGCGCGACGACCTCGGTATCGGTTTCGCTGGTAAAGACGCGGCCGCGCGCGATCAATTCGTCGCGGAGCGGTTTGAAATTCTCGATGATCCCGTTGTGGACGACCGCTACATGGTCGGTGGCGTGGGGATGTGCGTTGTTCGTCGTCGGACCGCCATGCGTCGCCCAGCGGGTGTGCGCGATGCCGACATCGCCCGGCAACGGATGGGCAGCAAGCTCCTTGGCAAGATTGAGCAGCTTGCCAGACGCCCGGCGACGGTCGATCTCGCTATCGACGACGGTCGCGATTCCGGCTGAATCATAGCCGCGATATTCGAGGCGGCGCAGCCCGTCGAGCAGCCGTTCGGCGACGTCGTCGCGACCAATGATACCAACGATTCCACACATCAGATGTCTCTTCGCGAACGAGGGGAGAAGTTACTTCGTTTTCTTTTTGGCGGTCATCGCGTCGCGGAAGCGCCTTGCCCAGCCGGGCTTTTCGCTTTGCGCCGGACGGACGAGCGCCAGCGCGTCGGCGGCGACGTCCTGCGTTACCACCGATCCCGCGCCGACGATCGCGCCATCGCCGATCGTGACGGGGGCAACGAGAGCGCTGTTCGATCCGACAAAGGCGCCTGCGCCGATGACGGTGCGATATTTGAAGAAGCCGTCGTAATTGCAGGTGATCGTGCCCGCGCCGATATTCGCGCCCGCGCCGACATCCGCATCGCCGAGATAGGTCAGGTGACTCGCCTTGGCCCCTTCGCCGAGCACCGCCTTTTTCATTTCAACGAAATTGCCGACTTTCGATTTTGCCTTCATCTCGGCACCGGGGCGCAGGCGGGCATAGGGGCCGACCTCGGCATGTTCGCCGACGGTTGCGCCCTCGATATGGCTGAAGGCGTGGATCGTCGCATGATCGGCAATGCGAACGCCGGGGCCGAAGATGACATTCTGCTCGATGGTGACGTCGCGCCCGATGACCGTGTCGTGCGCGAACCAGACCGTGTGTGGCGCGACGAGCGTGACGCCCGCCGCCATCATGTCGGTGCGGCGTGCCTCCTGCCAGCGTTCCGACGCATAGGCGAGGTCGGCGCGGCTGTTGATGCCGACGACTTCGTCGGGATGCGTTTCGACGACGACCGCGCGCGCGCCGTCCGCGATCGTCAGCATGACGATGTCGGGAAGGTAATATTCGCCCGCCGCATTGTCGTTGCCGACGCGTTCGAGCAGCGGCCACAGATCGCTGGCACGCACCGCGGTGACGCCCGAATTGCACAGATCGACCGCGCGTTCCGCGTCGGAAGCATCCTTGTATTCGACCATCTTTGTGATGCTGCCACCGGCATCCGCGACGATCCTGCCATAGGCTTTCGCATCATCAGGGCGGAATCCCAGTACCACGGCACGCGGTGCGTCCGCCGCCTCCAGCCGCGCGGCCATCGCGGCGATCGTGGCGGGCTTTAAGAACGGCGTGTCGCCGAACGCGACGACGACGATGCCGTCGAAATCGGTAAGCGCCTGTTTCGCCATCAACGTCGCATGCGCGGTGCCGAGCTGTTCGTCCTGCGCCGCGATCGTTGCACCCAGCGGGGTCACCGCCGCCTCGACCTGTTCGCGGCGAGCGCCGACAACGACGACCTGACGCTTCGCGCCAGCGGTCGTGAAACTGTCGACCAGGTGGAGCAGCATCGCGCGGCCCGCAATCGGGTGAAGGACCTTGTGCAGGTCGGACTTCATCCGGGTGCCCATGCCGGCGGCGAGGATGATCGCGGCGATCGGTGTCGTCATGATCGGGCGAGTGCCACGAAAGCCTTGCCAATTCCATAGCCTGACTGGCACTCGCTATGGTTATGACACCAAATTCATCGCCTCGTTCGCCATTCGACATCGTCGGATTCGATCTCGACGGAACGCTCCTCGATACGAGCGGCGACATCACCGCGGCGGTCAACCATGCGCTGACGAGCGCGGGACGGGAGACATTGCCCGTTGCGCGCGTCCGTACGATGATCGGCGGCGGGTCACGG
>JAPKCG010000503.1 GCA_028823055.1 Sphingomonas bacterium | reverse complement strand
GATCGCCGAGTTGCGGCTCGCTTTTTTCGAAAGCGCGGAACGGGACGCCGCAGCGCTAAAAGCCGCGAGCGATGAGGACGAATGGCACGTCGCCGCGAGGCGGCTGAAAGGGCTGGCGGCGAGTTTTGGCGCGGTCCGGCTGATGGCGCTTGCGACCGAGGCCGAGGGTGCGCCGCTGGATGCAGCGACCGCTGCCAAGATCGAACACGCGATCACGCGACTCTAAGGATTTTCGCCATCGTGCTGTGGCGATGCGACGCCGGACTTTGCATCGGCGGCGACACCCCCTAACAGAACCGCCATGCTAGCGGGGCTCATCATTGCGGTTCATGACGCGGCGGATCGGCCGGGAACGCTGACCGCGACGCTGCCGTTCGGTGGTGTGACGCTGATCGAATATCAGGCGCGACTGCTGATCGCGGCGGGCGCGGCACAGATCGTCATCCTCGTTGGGCGGCTGACGCCTGAATTGATGGGAGCCATCAATCGCATCGGACGACGCGGCGTGACGATCGATACCGTCCGGTCACCCGTAGAAGCCTTGGAGCGACTTCATCCGCTGTCGCGCGTCTTGCTGTTCGCCGATGGATTGAGCACGACCCCCGACGCCGTTGCGGTGATGGCGCGGGAGGGGGGCGATGCGCTGCTCGTCGTCGACGAGGACGTGCGTGGTGGAAGTTTCGCACGGATCGGCGGCGGGCTGGCCTGGGCGGGGATCGCCCGGCTGGATCCCGAACGAGTCGCCGAGCTCGCTGCGCTGCCGCGCGATTACGATATGGAACAGACACTCGTTCGGCTCGCGTCGCAGGCGCACGCGGCGCACGTGCCGCTCCCCGAGCGCGCGCTGAGCGAGGGGCATGGTATAGACCATCGCGGCGCGATGCTGGTCGAATGGGGCAGGCAGGCGCTCGCCGCAGCGGTATCGGGCGGGCGGACGTGGTTCGACCGGCTGATCGTCGCGCCGCTTGCAAGATTGGTCGTCCCGCTCGCCGTGCCGCGCGCGATCCCCGTCATGGCGATCGCCGCCGGCGCGTCGGCCCTGGCATTAGGCGCGCTGATTGCCCTGTGGTTCGGCAGGATTGGCGCGGGCATGATCGTCGCGACGATCGCGACGATCATCTTCATGCTTGCGGCAAAACTTGCGTTTCTGCGCGATGAGCCGCGCAGCCGTGCGCTGCTCGACAATATCTCGTTGGGATTGCCTGCGCTGGCGGTCCTGCTCGATGGCCATGCCGCGAGCGTGATCATGGGGGACAGCGGGGCGCGGATTATCGGGATCGCGCTGGTCACCGCCGGCGCATTTGCGGAACGTGCGGCAACTGAGTCAGGGGATTTATGGTGGCGCGGTTCCCCGCCCGCCTATCTGACAGTCGCGGCGCTGTGCGCATTGGCGGGGGCGCCGATCCTTGGCCTTGGTATCGCGGCGATCTATGCCGCCGCGACGCTGTTTTTCGAAATCGAGCTGCTGCGGCGATAGCCTTAGCAGCGTTTTAACGACACGCGGATTAGGACCAGACCATGTCGGTCGACGCACATTCCGAAGCCCGTGGTCTGACCGCGCGTCTCGCCGCGGCGCGGCGTGCGTCAGTGCGTGCGGATGCGCGACTCGACGATGCGATCGACGATTTCTTTCTTGCCGACGAAGCCCGGCTCGACGACCGTACACGATTTGCGGTGCGCGATCTGCTCGGCGGCATCGTGCGGGGGATCGAGGCCGATATCCGGCGTCAGGCGGTTCGTTTGTTGACCGCGGCCGGGACGAACCGGCGCGCCCAGGCGCTGGCCGAGGCGGACGATTCGATCGTCGATCGTCTCAAACGCTTCGGGCTCCTGCGCGATCGGCAGTTGATGGATGAACTAATTGGACGGGTCCGGACCGAAACGATCGGTGCGGCGCTGCCGGTCGACATCACCGATACGGACCGCGTCAGCCTGCTCGTCAGGCTGGCCGATAGCGACGATGGTGTCGTCGCCAACGCGGCGCGTCAGCTGATGGCAACCGAAGCGCGGCGGCTCGGTGCGAGCGGGCGGGCCCGCGCGAGCGAATTGCCTGCCGATCTTCACCGACCGATCACGTGGCTGATTGCCGCCTATATTCGGGAATCCGCCGCCGCCACTGACGGCGATGACATTGCCGTCGACCGGGCGATCGTCGAGTCGGCACGCCGCAGCCTCGACGCGCATGACGACACCGATCGGGCCGAGGCCCACGCGATGCGGCTGGCGCAGGCGATCGATGCGCGTCCGGACGAACGCGCATCGCTGTTGGTCGAATCGTTGTGCGATCGGCGGTTGATCTTGTTCGTCGCATGTCTCGCCCACGCGCTCGACCTCGATTCCGACAGCGCGCGTGC
>JAPKCG010000502.1 GCA_028823055.1 Sphingomonas bacterium | reverse complement strand
TCGCCAACTAGGGCAGGGTTACGTACTCGCTTCGTCGCACGATGAGCCGTTCATCGGCGGGCAAACACCGTTCACCCGAAATGGTTCCCGCGGCCATTGGTAAATAACGAATCCTCGGTTAGCCCATACTCAACGAACGGGGTTTGAACCGGGGGATCAAATGAATTTCAAGGCGTTGACGGCGCGTTTTGCGCTGGTGGTTTCGTGCATCCTGATGACGGCGGCTCCGGCCACCGCTCGCTTCTGGCAGTGCGCGCCCTACGCCCGTGAAATCTCCGGTGTCGACATCCACGGCAACGCCAATACCTGGTGGAACCAGGCCGCGGGCAAATACGAACGCGGCGACACGCCCAAGGTCGGTGCGGTCATGGCATTCGCGGCGAGCAGCCGGATGCGCGTCGGCCATGTCGCGATGGTGTCGAAAATCGTCGGCGACCGCGAAGTCCTGCTGACCCACGCCAACTGGTCGCGCCGTGGCGGGATCGAAACCGATGTCCGCGCGGTCGATGTCTCGGCAGCGAACGACTGGAGCGAAGTGCGCGTCTGGTACGGCCCCATCGGCGGGCTTGGCACGTCGGCCAATGCGGTCAGGGGCTTCATCTATGCCGATGGCGTACCGACGACCGCCGGTCACGCTATCGAAGGGCACGCTATCGACGGTGTCGCTAACGACAGGGACGATGTCGCGCCGCTGCCGACCGCCACGATCATCGCAACATCGGCAACCGTGCCGATGGCGCCTGTCGCGGGGAAGTGACCCGGCGCGCCGGGCCACTCGCGTCGGCCCAGCGCGCCGGTTTCGGGGTCAGGCCTTGCCCGGTTTGAACGTCATCGACACACCGTTCATGCAATAACGCTTGCCCGTCGGGGGCGGGCCGTCATCGAAGACATGCCCCTGATGCCCGCCACAGCGCGCGCAATGGATTTCGGTGCGCGCGATGCCCAGCGTCCGGTCGGTTCTCGACCCTACCGCACCCTTCAGCGGTGCCCAAAAACTCGGCCAGCCCGTTCCGCTGTCGAATTTGGTCTTCGACGAATAGAGCGCATTGTCGCACCCCTTGCAGTGGAAGATACCGCTGCGATGTTCGTCGTTGAGCGGGCTCGAAAAGGGGCGCTCGGTCGATTCCTGGCGCAGCACGGCATAGGCGGCGGGGCCGAGTTGCGCCTTCCACTGCGCATCCGATTTGCGGACGGGGAAATTCTCGCTCGCGGCGTCGGCGTGTGCGCTCGAACAGCCCCAAAGGGCGATTCCGGCGGCGGTCGTTCCGGTCAGCGCCAGGAAGGCGCGGCGGTCTGGGGTCATGACGGACAATCTCCTGTATCGACAATGATGTAGATACGGATCAATCACGCGCAAGGTTGGGGAACGTCCGCGATTTTTGCGCGCTTGCGATTCCACGACCTTCACCCACCTCGACCCGCCAGTGCCCGTTCATGTGCTCGACAAGGGCACGGGATTCGCTTTCGCCGTCATCGATTATGGCCAGGAACATAACCTGCTCTGGGTCACCGCGATCGATCAAACAGGTGAGATCTGGTGCGCGCGCAATCCGCGCGTGCGGATGCAGGCGAACTGGACGATGGGCCGTAAAAAGCCGCCCGCCACTGAGTCACGCGACAACGGTGCCTGTGTCGACACAGCCCGCCCGGAACCCGTCGTGGTGGCCGAGATCGTCAAACCGAACTGACCTCGGCTCGACATACCCAATGACAGGACTGGTCAATATTTGCTGATTTCGACGTCCATCTTGCGATAACCGTGGACGAAACAGGCCGCCACGCGCGTCGGTTCGGCAAGCACGTTGACCCGCATCCGGCGCTTCGCCATTTCTTCGAGCAGGATCGCGATCTGCATTTCCGCCAGCCGCGCGCCGACGCACCGGTGAATGCCGTGACCGAAGGCAAGATGCCGCCGCGCATTCTTGCGATCGACGACGATCCGGTCCGCATCGTCGCCGAACACCTCACGATCACGATTGGCCGAAATATACCAGAGCGCGAGCTTGTCGCCCTCCCTGATCTGCTGTCCCATCAATTCGGTATCGGCGGTCGCGGTGCGGCGCATATGCGCCAGCGGCGTCTGCCAGCGGATGACTTCGCTGACGGTGTTGCCGATCAATGACGGGTCCGCCTCCAGCTTGGCGCGCTGGTCGGCGAATTTGTCGAGGCCATAGACCAGACCCGACATCGTGTTGCGCGTCGTGTCGTTGCCGCCGACGATCAGCAGGATCAGGTTGCCGATGAATTCATGCTGGTCCATCTCGCTCATCGCGTCCGAATGGATCATCATGCTGATCAGGTCGGGGGTCTGTTCCTTGCCGACCTTGCTGTTCCACAGATTCTGGAAATAAGCG
>JAPKCG010000501.1 GCA_028823055.1 Sphingomonas bacterium | reverse complement strand
CGCCGGGACGGGAGAATAGCCGCGACATCGGCTTCCTTCCCGAAGAGCGCGGGCTCTATCGTCAGATGACCGCCATCGACACGATCACCTATTTCGGGCGCCTCAAGGGGATGACAGCGCACGATGCGCGCGCGCATGGCCGGGAATTGCTCAAACGCTTCGAACTCGGCGACAATGAAAAGACCTCGGTCGACAAATTGTCGAAGGGCATGGCGCAAAAGGTCCAGCTCGCCACCGCGCTCGTCAACCGGCCGCGCCTGCTGATTCTCGACGAACCTTTTTCCGGCCTCGACCCCGTCAATCAGGGATTGTTGGAGGATGAAATCGTCGACGCGGCGAAACGCGGCGCGACCGTGATCTTCTCGACCCACGTCATGCAGCATGCCGAACGACTGTGCGACCGGCTGCTCCTGCTTGCCAAGGGACGGAAACGGTTTGAAGGGACGCAGGACGAGGCGCGCGGGACACTGCCCGCCCGGCTCGACATCGTCGCGCGGACATCGCCCGCCGCGTTGCCCGGCGTCGCCGATGTACGCCCGACAGGATCGGTGAGCGATGGCTGGCAGGGGTTCCACGTTCGGCTCGACCCCGGTGTCGATCCGGGTGATCTACTGCTCCGCTGCACCGAGAACGGCGTGCCGCTGCGCCGTTTCGAACCGCGCCGCGCGACACTCCACGACGTCTTCCTCCATCTGGTCGGCACGCCACCCGACGCGGCTTCTCCCGATCTCGACAGGAGTGCGGCGGCATGATGCGCCACATCCTCCTCGTCGCGGCGCGCGAATTCCGCCAGATCGCGATGACGCGCAGCTTTTGGCTGACGCTGCTGATTCTCCCCGCCGCGCTCGCCATCGGGCCATTGACGCAGCGGTTCATGAGCAAGGACGAATCCGATCGCGTGATGCTGATCGACCGCAGCGGCGGCGGCACCGCGCACGCGATCGAGGCGCAGTTCGCCCTCGAACGCCAGCGCGCTATCCTCACCGATCTGTCGCGATATGTGCAACGCTATCACCTCGACGATGCCGCCCCCACCTCGTTATGGAGTCGGCATGATCGTTGGTACGGCGATGCCGACGTCGCGCGCTTCGTCGCCGATGGCGGCGTCGACGCCGCGCTCGCCCGACTGAAATCCGCAACGCCCGATGGCACGCCCGCCTTCACGCCCGACAAGCCACGCTATAGCTTCCTCGCCCCGCCCGCCGCCGTCGCGGCGGCGGATGACAAGGCGGTCGATGCGATACTTCAGTCGCTGCTCCATCCCACCGGCAAAGATGCCAGGCCGCTCGATTATGCCGTGCTCATCCCCGCCGATTTCGGTCGTAGCCCGGTCGTGCGTCTATGGTCGAATGGCGATGCGACCCAACGGTTCGTCGCCACGCTGCAACCCGTCCTGACGCAGGAATTGCGGGGCCGGTATCTTGAGGCGAACGGAATGACCCCCACCCTCGCACGTACCGCCAGCGCCATCGCGCCCGCGCTCGCGTTCAGCACCCCGCCACCGGGTGGCGGCGCGCGTGAACGCGTACTGATCCGCTCGATCCTGCCGCTCGTTGCCTGTTATATGTTGATGATGAGCCTGATGCTGTCGGGTAGCTGGATGTTACAGGGCACGGTCGAGGAACGGTCGAACAAATTGCTCGAAACCGTCATCGCCTGCGTCAGTCCCGAGGAATTGATGTACGGCAAACTCGTCGGCACCGTCGGCATCGGCCTGTCGATGATAGCGGTGTGGATGCTGTGCGGGATCGGCGCGGCCTATGCTACGCAGGGCGCGATCGCGGATATGATCCGCCCCGCGCTCGAACCGCTCAATTCGGTGGGCACGATCGCAACGATGATCTATTTCTTCGTCGCAGGCTATGTCGCGATCGCGATGTTCTTCCTCGCGATCGGCGCGATGAGCGATTCGATGCGTGATGCGCAGGGCTATCTGACCCCGATCCTGATGGCGATCCTGATCCCGATCACCATCCTGATTCAGGGCATCCTGTCGGGCGGCGGCGGCATCGGGATCGAACTCCTGACATGGATTCCGATCTATACCCCTTTCGCGGTCCTCGCGCGGCTGGGTTCGGGTATCCCGGCATGGGAAGTGATTGCGACCGGTATCGTGCTGGCCGCCTTCATCGCGATCGAATTGATCCTGCTGGGCCGTCTGTTCCGCGCTAGTTTGCTCGCCGGTGGTCAGCGCCCCGACCTCAGAACGATCTTTGCACGAATGCGGGCATAACCGCCCGCCCGAAAAGCAAAAGGCCCGGAGCGATATCGCTCCGGGCCGTTCGCGTCGCCCACCCAGAAAGGGAGTAACCGGCAGGCGGGTATCGTCGCCCGGCCGGGTCAGGCGGCGAACTGGT
>JAPKCG010000500.1 GCA_028823055.1 Sphingomonas bacterium | reverse complement strand
TGGAAAAATTGACATATTTTTAAGTGCGTTTTTTTTCTTCGACGAACTGGCGAACAAGTTCGGCGCTCAGGGTGATTTCGCGCAAAATTACGTGATCGCGCATGAATTCGGTCATCACATCCAGAACCTGCTCGGCACATCAGACAAGGTTCAGCAGATCCAGCGTTCGTCGGGTGAGGTTGCGGGCAATCAGGCGTCGGTGCGGCTCGAACTGCAGGCGGATTGCTATGCAGGCGTGTGGGCCGCCAACAACCGCGACCGGATGGAAGCGGGCGATCTGGAGGAGGGGCTGACCGCCGCCAGGGCGATCGGCGACGATACGCTGCAGAAACAGTCGACGGGCCGCGTCGTCCCCGACAGCTTCACCCACGGGTCCAGCGCGGAACGGATGCGCTGGCTGCAGCGGGGGCTCCAGACCGGTGACCCCGCGCAGTGCGATACGTTCAGCGGCGCGATCTGAACCGGACCGCGCCGACGCGGGAGGGCGCCCGCCTCAGCTTGCCGTAGCGCCTTCGGGTACGGCAAGCGTCAGCCATTGCGTGCAGCCGCCCTGCGTCGTGACCGCGATGCCTGCGATCGTGAGCGTCTTGCGGCCCAGCGTCAGCAGCCCGTCGCTGACCTGATTACGCTCTTCCTCTGCGATCGTCGCGCCGGGTTTCAGCTGCGCGGCAAGTTCGGGTAATGCGGCGAGGAGCGGCGCGGACGAGCCGCAGTTTTTGGGCGCGCCAGTCACAAGTTTGACCTGCCAGACCTTGCCATCACGGCGGCTGAAAATCTGGGCGCTGCCATCGGTGCCATTGAGCACGCGAACGGTGCCGCCGGTCTTGGTATCGACCATCGGATCGCTCGTCTGGGCATCGTTCCACGGTGCACCGAACGACTGGATCATGCGCACCACGGTGTCGCCGGTCGCCGCGAAGGCGGGCAAGGCGGGTTCGGTAGATGTCGGAGCCGCGCTCGGCGTGTCCGATGGCGCACCGCAGCCGCCGAGCAGGAGGGCCGCCAGGGTCGATCCGATCGCAAAGGTGCGCATTTCATCTCCTGATTGATGTGGCTTCGGGCAGTGTGCAGGGCATAGCGGGGTTTGGGGCATAACGAAAAGGGCCGATGGATCGCTCCATCGGCCCCTTTGCTGGGACGTCGAATAGTCGGAACTCGCCGATCGGGTCGATCCGGGGCAGGTACGCCCACCCCGGATTGCCGGATCAGAAGTCCATGCCGCCCATGCCGCCCATGCCGCCGCCGCCCATAGGCATGGCAGGCTTGTCTTCGGCGATCTCGCTCACCGCCGCTTCGGTGGTGATGAGCAGACCGGCAACCGAGGCCGCGTTCTGGAGCGCGGTGCGAACGACCTTGGTCGGGTCGATCACGCCGGCTTCGACGAGGTTCTCGTACTTGTCGGTCTGCGCGTTGAAGCCCATCGTCGTGTCGTTGCCGTCGAGCAGCTTGCCCGACACCACCGCACCGTCATGACCGGCGTTGGTTGCGATCTGGCGAACCAGCGCGGTAAGCGCCTTGCGGACGATGTCGACGCCGCGCGTCTGGTCGTCATTGTCGCCGTCCATGCCCTCAAGCGCCTTGGTCGCATAGAGGAGCGCGGTGCCGCCACCGGGAACGATGCCTTCTTCGACCGCGGCGCGGGTCGCGTGGAGAGCGTCGTCGACGCGATCCTTGCGTTCCTTGACCTCGACCTCGGATGCGCCACCGACCTTGATGACCGCAACGCCGCCCGCGAGCTTGGCGAGACGCTCCTGGAGCTTCTCACGATCGTAATCGCTCGACGTGTTCTCGATCTGCTGACGGATCGCTTCGGTCCGGCCCTTGATCGCGTCGGTATCGCCCGCGCCATCGACGATGACGGTGTTGTCCTTGTCGATCGTGACGCGTTTGGCGGTGCCGAGCATGCCGAGCGTGACGGTTTCGAGCTTGATGCCGAGGTCTTCCGAAATCATCTCGCCCTTGGTCAGGATCGCGATGTCTTCGAGCATCGCCTTGCGACGATCGCCGAAGCCGGGCGCCTTGACGGCCGCGACCTTGAGGCCACCGCGCAGCTTGTTGACGACGAGCGTGGCGAGCGCCTCACCCTCGATATCTTCCGCGATGATGAGCAGCGGACGGCCCGACTGAACGACGGCTTCCAGAATCGGGAGCATCGCCTGCAGGTTGCTGAGCTTCTTCTCGTGGATGAGGATGTACGGATCGTTGAGTTCGACCGTCATCTTTTCCGGGTTGGTGATGAAGTAAGGCGACAGATAGCCGCGATCGAACTGCATGCCCTCGACGACGTCGAGCTCGAATTCGAGCCCCTTCGCTTCCTCGACGGTGATCACGCCTTCCTTGCCGACCTTTTCCATCGCTTCGGCGA
>JAPKCG010000073.1 GCA_028823055.1 Sphingomonas bacterium | reverse complement strand
GCGATACTGCTGATCCCCCCGTCCCGCCATGTCCGCCGCCGCCCCGGTCGTCGCCACCGGCGGGCGGAACGTCGAGGTTCGGATCGATGCCAAGCAGGGATTTGTATGCCTCGCCAGCATGGCTGTTGAGCATCTGAAGCGGTTGGGCGGTGGTGCCCATGCCCTTCGTATATTGATCGCCAATCGCATCGAGCCGCGACTTCAGCAGTCCAGCGATATTCTGGATCGAGGCTTTCTTCTGCTCGAGCGAGGCGTTCGGGGAAAGATGGTCTATCTCGCGCTGGATATCAGCCTCGGCGCCACCGCTACCCCGGAAAACCTGCGTCAGCTCCGATGCGACGGCACCAGCAGTCTGCTCGAAGTTCGTGATGCCAGAGCTGCCCGCGCTACGCGACAAGGCATTTTCGATCTGATTGACGATCGTCGCACCAGGTAAACCGCCATGGGAAGCAGTCCCGGAAACCTGGCCGTTGAGCTGGGCCAAATGGCCGATTGCCGTGTTGAGCGCACGAATGTTCTGCGCCGACTTACCCGACACGAAATCGCGCCGCGTCGCTGCGCGCGCATTGTAATTCACCGCGTCGAAGTTGGGATCGTAGTGTGCGACGTGCTGGAGCATGGTCTGCCAGTAGGGGGACTTGAGCGCCGACCCGCTTGGGAACGCCATGCGTCCCGATGACAGCGCCTGCACCTGCGCCCGTGTTTCAGCGGGTAGACGGGAGACATAATCGTCACCGGTCAGCTTATCCAGCGCCGGATCGACGGCCGTCGTCGCAATCGTTGCGTCACGCGCCTTGGCTTCCGCCTCTGTCGCCTGAGCGGAAAGGATCCGCTGGCGGTACGGCGCCTCCGCACGATCACGCGCGTCCTTGCCAGTTTGAAAGGTCTGGTCCTGTTCCTTCCTGGCTTCCTCGCGCTGGGTCTGCTGCACGCGCCAAGGGGGCGGCGCGACCGTCATCGGGGTTTGGTTGGCGGACGCAAGCACGGGCAAGCCGTTGCGAACGACGTACAACTTGCCATCGGACCCCTTTAGGTGCTGGCCTTCTTCGTACTGCGTGGATGGCTGTCCCATTATCTCATCAACCCCGTGGTTCCGCGCTTCCCAAAATATGGCACTTTGCCATAGCCGGGGAGCGTGACGTGAACATGATTGCCTTCGTCGAGGTAGCGAGCATCGGCTCCGAAATACGCCCGTAACGCGTCGATCGATGCCCCAGAATAATCCACCGCGTCACCGTCGAGATGATGACTGTTCGCAACGCCACCAACCAATCGGTTGCCCTCAACAGTGCGCCGTCCGCTGGTCATCACGCCGGGAGCCTTCATTGGATCAGGGAAAGGTGCGCGGGCCAGAACCCGCGCCTCCTGGTGCTGGAATAGGCGTGAACGTGACGCCCGGGGGAGGGGGCGTACCGCCCGCCCCGAGGCCAGAGGGAACGGCAACCCATTGCCCGCCGCCCTGACCGTCGGGGACGTAATTCATCTTCGCGTCGGGATCTTGGTACGCGATGATCGGTTTGCCGTCGGCGCCAATCATGCCGAGCGAACCGTTGTTCGTTTCCCAATAATGCGGGGCTAGCGGAGCCTTGTGGGACGCCGTCCATTTCAGCTTCAGCGCCTCGCGAGCACCATCGCTGAGACTGGGGTCGGCAATCGCCGACAGCATATGAGGATCGTCTCCGCCAGCGCCCATCAGCGACCGAACGATTTGCTGTTCAGCACTCGCATTGGCAGCCGACGCCTTATCCAGCCGCCCCATTTGTAGCCTGCCGACCAGTGCCTGCGCCACGCGGGCCGCACCTTGGGTGATCGACTGCACGGGCGAGTAATCCATGCCGGCCGCCATCTGCTGCTGAGCGAGCGTCCGCTGCGTTGCGATGTCCTCGGGGGTTAACCGCTGCCCACCGGCACCCCATTGGAACGCGGCTGCCGGTTGCGCTTGCTCGAACTGGGGATCGGTCGGCATGTCACGTTGACCGGGCCCATGCATATCGGGCTGCATCGGCTGCTCGGCGAACGGAGGGGTCATGCCTTCTTGCGGGTTGAGGCCGAACAAGCTGCGGGGCATCAAAAGTGGGTTCACGTGATCACCTCCAGTCGGCTCAATCGCTGCGCCTTTTCGAGAACCTGCGGCGGAAGGAGGGCGATCAGGGAGTTCGCGTTTACCGCCGCCTCCTCATCGCCTACGCAGGCCAGATCCTCGAGAATCGATAGTGCCTCGGCACCATAGTTCTCGGCGAGATTCGTGAATTGTTCGGTGCCGATCTCGTTTACGATCGACGCGCCAAGCAGCAGATAGGCCGCCAGCGCACGTGCATCGGTCTCGTCGCCGTGCGCGGCACATAGCCGAGCGAGCACCAGCCCTTCGATCATTGCGAGATCCACGAGCCATACGTCGGAGGCGGCAGGGGCGGTGATGCGGTGATAGCAGGCGGCCCTTAAATCCCGCTGCGATCCTAGGTCACCGAGCGCTGCAGCCCGGATCACGGACGCGCCCTTTCCGAACAGCCGGTTCGGATCACGCCTCAACGTCGACGTGTCGCTGCCAACCCTGGAAGGATTCGGGACAGTCTGGATTTTGCTTTCGGCCATCTTTACCTCGCATCTGTTGGTCGACAGACGCGCGTGAGGTAAGTTCAACCGCGCTATGTGAATTAGGCATAGCACAGCTTAGCGCAGAGAACAACGCTTGGGGACGGGGTGTTAATCCCACTCCGCCGCCTAAAAGCTTTACCAAGCCATGCATCTGTAGCTTGCATCAAACGCCACTACGTTGCAGGCAGAGTGCGGAGATAATGACTTAATTAGGGGCAGCTATGAAAATCACGACACGGGAGCAGCTCGAGCAAATCCGTAATCATTGCAAAAAATTGGTCACGAAGAGGGCGCTGACGGCGGGTGCCGCCTCGGCCGTTCCATACGCCGTAACCGGCATCGCCGCCGATGTTGGAATTTTGCTCGAACTACTGCCAAAGATTAACAGAGCCTTCGGACTTGATCCGGACCAAATCGACGCACTCGACGAGCAAGTCAAACAGCAAATTTTCGTTCTTGCTGGAAGCGTCGGTTCCCAGGTAATTGGGAGAGCTGTAACCAAGGAGGTAGTCTTGGCGGCTTTGAAGGCGGTTGGTGTTCGGACTTCTGTAAAAGCTGCCGCCAGTTACGTCCCCTTTATCGGATCAGCGGTGGGTGGCGCCTTAGGATTTGCGATGATGAAATTTGTCGGTAACCAGCATGTAGAGGAATGCTACCAGCTGATCAGCGAGATTTTGAACACCGAAGTGCCTAGCAGAACGCCAGCTTAAATTGAACTACATCACGGCAGGTAGCCAAGTGTCAGCATCGCAGGCTTGTGATTGAACCGCTCGTAAATGTTGCCTTTCTGGCATAGCCGAACCAGCCGTCGCCGCGCAAACCGATGAACCACTTTTCAGCCTTCCTGCTGATGATCGTATGTGCCGCGACGGCGACATAAGACGTCAGCAGTAGGCCTGTCGATTGTGCCGACAACCCTCTTAATACCCAGGAGTCCCGTGTAGCCCCCGGTCGGGCTGGGGTCGGTTGCTTTGTGCACGCGACGCTCGCGAGGATCAACGTCGTGAGTCTCCAGGATGACGTCGCTATCCTTCACGACGCCAACGAGCATGCGTCCAGGGATTGAATACCGGGAACGATGTCGTGCTGAGCCATGGCGTCCTCCCGATCAACGGGTGACGTTGTTGAAGCTGGCAAAAGTTGTTGCCGCTGATCTGGTAGAAATGAGAAGCTCAAGTTGGCTCGATTTCGGCCCGCGTCGACGGATCAATTATAGCCGCCGAGTTTGCTTCATCGAAAAACGTCCGCGCCGCAGCGCATAGCGCTGCTTCCTCGCGCCGCTTCGTCTCCAGTTGCACGACGCCTTGATCCTCCGCAGGCAGTCGCGACCGAAGATATGCAGCCAACTCCTGCCAATTATTGCACGTTCGCGCGATGCGGCGGATGTTCGCGAGGGCCCCGTCCGTCAATCCCGGGGTTGTCGCCGGTGACTGCCTCCCCTGGGCGATCTGCTCCAATTTCGCGATCCTGCTCTCGATCACAGACATATCGACGTTTCCTTCTTTGTTGGTTCGATGTCACGCCGCGGCGGTCGGCACCGGCAGTTCGCCAGTCGAGTTGAAGTGGAGCACATGGCCCGCGACAGCATCGCGGTCAGTCGGCATGCCCTGATCCTTGAGGATGATTTCGAACAGCTGCTCGTCGGTGAGCAACGTCACGTTGGTTTGCCGATCGAAAAGGCCGCTCCGCTGAGCCTGTTCGAGTTTATCAATGCGGTTGAAAATGGTCATTACGCTCTCCTTCTCGGGGTGGTGGATTGGGTCACGGCTTCGAGCGCCGAAATACGCTCGGCTAGTTCGCCGGTTTCGACGATCGAACGGTGAGCGGTAAGCAGCGTCATCACCCGGCCAGCTTCGTCAGGCGAAAGCTCGCCGGCCGCTACCGCCGCAAGCAACGCCGCCGATGCCGCCGCGGTATCAGCCGCAGTGTCCAGCGGCGGCAGGGTCACCGTGATCGGAACGTCCCTCCGAACCGGCGCCAGTCGTTCGAGGCACAGGCGCAGCGCCACAGTGTCACCGTTCAGCGCCATCTCAATAGCCTTGCGGGTCAGCGTCTCATGCTCCCCGTCCAGTAATGCCTCGATGGCCACCGTCGTCCGATGCCGTGCACCCACTGGGCGGCCAGAGTTGCCGGGTTCGAACGGCTTTCCCCGCGTTTTCCCCGCGTTTTTTCGCGCGTTACTCATTCCCGAAATCCTCCCAGCCGGGAATCTGCTCCTTGCCCGTCTCACCCGGCGCCAGCACGATCCCGGCATTGCGGGCCCCTGCAGGATTGCCGTTCATCCGACCGAGCGCGGGGTTGGCTTTCCACACCTCCGAAGCCGCCCCCGAACCTCGCTTCCCCACCACCTCCCCCATAGGGGGGGAGGTGTGGTGTGGAGACGAAGGTTCCCCACCTTCCACACCGTTCCACACCTTAGGTGTGGAGGTGGGGGCTTGGCCCTGCACGGCCCATTCGCCGACTTCAACGAAGGTTCTGGGCATGCTTTTACTGTCCTTGCCGTCTACCTTGATGAGGGCACCGCTCGAAATCCACGCGCGCAGCAGCGCATTGATCTTCGAGCGATCCGCTTTCGCGGCGCTATCAGCGCTGATGCCCATGACGTCGGCGACGATCTTGCCCACCCAGTCGCGGGCCTGGACATCGGCCCGCCACTGCCCGCCTTCGATCTGTTGCTGGACCCGGTAGAGGTGATCTGGCGTGACACCGTCGAATGCGTTCGGCGGCGACCATCGTGTGACGACCCCGACACTATCGCCGTGGATGCCGAAGGGGTCATCCTCACCTGTCGAATTGTCGACATCCTGCGATGCAAGGCGGAACCACTGGGCATCTTCGGCGGGCGCGCGATTAGCCTTGTCGTCCTGCACGGTGAACAGGCGCCGCCGCTCGTGATCGTCACAGATCCCGAAGCGTTGCGCTTCTTCCTTGTCCATACGGTTTAACACCAGCGTTACGCGGGCGGCGGCGATCAGCGCGACCGCGCCACGAGACGCTTCCGCGGTCACCTTTTCCCCACCCAGTTTCTTGGTGTGGTGGACCAAGACGATTGAGCAGCTCGCCCGCTTGGCGATGCTGGTCCAGGTCTTCACGACCGCATCGATTGCGCCATTATCGTTCTCACTGACGCCGTGCGAAGAGACGAACGGATCGATCACGAGAACGTCGATCTGACGGTTGAGCAATTCTGCGACCAGCGCTTCCACCACCGGTACCGCAACGCTGAAGCCGTCCCGATCTTCGATCGCGATCCTGAGTTCCGCGCCCTCGGGCCCGCTATCGAGGAAAATACGGTCTTCGCAATCCGTCTTCCCGATGCCGTGAAACATCGCGGCGGCGACTAACTGCATTTCGAGCTCGTCGAGACCATCCTCGAGATTCCAGTACCAGACGCGCTTTGGTCCCGACCACACCGTCTTGCCCAACACATCCGATTGCCCGCTTGCGAGCGATAGCAGCATTGCCGCGACGAAGGACGACTTGCCGACGCCGCCGGGGGCGACGATCGCCGAGACGGTATTAAGCAGGAGCCAGCGTCCCCACACCCATGGACGGCGGGGAAGGGTTCGGTGATCAGGCCATCGGAATGGGGAAGCCGTAATTTCCGCATTCACCGTCGGGACGGGCCCCATGATCGGTGTCGCACGTGCGATACGGTCGGCGATTGAGACAGCGCCCTTCATGGCCGCGATTCCATTAGCTCTTCGTTGAAATCTTTGGCCGGGGCGAGCGGGTAGATAATCCGCGCTTCTCGCCCCGTTGTGACAATGGTGTCGGCGGCTTTCTTGGCAGCGGCGCGACCGGCTTCATCGGCATCGGCACCAATCGTGACCGAGCGGATAGCAGTCGGAAGGACCATGCTGGCGAGCATCGTTTCGCCCGGAGCGGCCCAGACGCTCTGTCCGGTCAACTCGACGAGCGACAAGCCGTCTTCAACCGACCCCGACAGGATCATCCCCGACACTCCGCCCGGCGTCAGACGGACGGCACCGCCCTTCACTCGGCCTAGCGAAAACTTTACCTTGCCCCCCGGCAGATCAGCTTTGCGGCCATCTTCGGTCAAGTAGATGCGCTGCACACCGCTTGGCCGGTCATCAGGCCCACACACCAAGGCGATGAGCGCTGGCATGGGGTCACGTCGACCGAGAGAAATGCGGGCGAACCGGAGGCAGTCCGGAAGTGCGATCGTGATGCCGCGCCGACGCAAATAGGCTTCCGCTTGCGTGCCACCGACCGACCCGGCGGATTGCCAGATCCCCCGTGCTTCATCGCTCCGGCTGTCTGGCTGGTCGGTGCCCAGCTTTGGCAGCGCCACCACCGGCAGATCGCCGCCACCGAGCATCTTCGCGGCTTCAACGAGGCCCACGCGGTGGTGACGCTGGATAAAGTCCAGAACGTCACCTTGCGCGACACACCCGAAACACTGGAAGCGCTCGCCGCCGGCGTAGATGGTGAAGCTAGGGCTCTTGTCCGCGTGGAACGGACAGCACGCCTTCCACTCGTTGCCCGCACGCTTGAGCTTCACGACCGCGCCCGCGACGACCGGGAGAGGATGAGCATTCCGGATCGCTCCGAGATCGAGAAGGCCGCTCATGCTGTGCCTCCTTCACCGCGGAGGAAGCGACCGGCTTCGGCCGACGCTTCACGTTCCCGTGTCGCCATCTCTACCAGCATGCCCCCCAGTCCAAGCAGCATTGCTGCATCGGTGAGGGGAAGACGGCCACGCTGATCAGCCAGGAATTGGGCAAGCTGCTGGGCGTGAGCCAGCCAAAGGCCTGAAGTGTCCCAGTCGTCGGGCAGTCGAGTTTCTTCCAACATCAATGTCAGAAATTTGGCCGCTTGGGGGGTGACCGTGACGCTCATACTACGCCCTCCCCGGTCTCGTCCCGGATGGGCCAGCCGCGGTATAGACGCAGGCCGCGAGCGTAGCCCCGCGCGCCCGCGAAGGTAGGGTATTCTTTGTCGAAGGTATCGCCCGCAGGGGAGGGCTCGACCGTCACATCGTAGCCCACGCCGAAAGGCTCGGGTCGGATGACGACGACGTGATCTGGAGTATCAGCCATGTGCCGTCTCACCCCAAGCCATCCGGGCAATCAGATCGGCATACGAGCCCTCGACGCCGAGGTGTCGAAGCCGTTGCAGTCGGAGGGCGAGAATGCTATCCCGTTCAACGCTGTTGATGAGCAATTTCGTGGAGGGTCGGACTGTCGCGGTCCGGCCCTTTCGCGTCTTAAGGGCGACGCTGCCCGATGTGGTGATGAGCATGGCCGATCACGCAGCCTGGTCCACAAGGGCGCGGATGCTCGCGGTCTTCACTAGCGTGCGACGGCCAATCCGGACAACGTCGAGGCTGCCGTTGCCAATCAATTCGTAGAGCTTTGTTCGCCCCAGCCCGGTGACTTTCTTCGCATCTTCGATGGTGACGGTGATCGGTTCCATGTTGCCGTACTCCGATGAACCAGCGTGGATGCTGGCGGACGGCAATTCAGATATCGGTGCGTCTGGCGGCTATCCACCTATTCGATTTTCAGTGGGATAGGCCGAGTTGTTGGAGCAGCTCCTTATTCACCTGTTTCAACCCCGGATTGACGGTTATCGAATGGTAGAGTCGCTCGACCCATTCCCGTCCCATCGCCTTACCAGCATCGCTTTCCATGGCGCGGTCGGTCCAAAGCCTCACCTTGTTGAAGTACGTCAGCGCAGCCTCCACTTTCTTGGTTCCTAGTCCGAAGTGGTCCGCTGCCGCCTGGGTGGCGTTCGGCTCACTGGCCGCAGATTGGGGATAGGCCGCAACCCACCGGCCAATCTCCATCCAATCATGGCGGATCACCACCCCGAGAAATTGATCGCGCGCCGCTTTGTGTCCCTTGAGTTCTAACCGTGGTCCTTCATCGGTGAGATTCTCGATTAGGGCGATGAGCCGGTTTCTCAACATGCGGTTCAACGGCACGTCCGATCGTAGCAGCGTTGCGAGATCAGTCCGCCAATCCGGCGAAGCACCGTCGAGCGCGGAATAGGCCCGCAAGTTCATTGCATCGGCTTCGTTACCCCGCATCAGCACCGCCCATCACGAATTTGCCCCAGGCTTCGAGCAGCTTCCGCCGCATCTCGAGAAACACCGTCCGCTTATAAGCCCGCACCACCTTATCGGGGACGACGTGAGCGATAGCGGCTTCCGCAACGGGGTCGGGAATCTCGGGCATCTTCTCAGCCGCCCAGTCGCGAAATGAGCTGCGGAAAGCGTGCGCGTCGTATGAAAGGCCAGCGGTTCGCAGCACCTTGTTCATCGTCATGTCGGAAATCATGCCACCCGCCGTGTTGCCGAAAATCAGGGTGTCAGCCTTTGCCGATGAAGGTCGACGGTCGCTCAGGACGGCGAGGGCGGCGCTGTTCAGCGTCACGGTATGCGGCGGCGCGTCGATGCCCTTCATGATCGAGCTGGGGCGATTCCAATCCGCTTTCGCGTCATCAATCTGACCCCATGCCGCTCGACGAACCTCCCCAGGACGTGCGGCGGTGAAGATGAGGAAGAGCAGCGCCGCGCGCCCCGTCGTTGGCGGAGCAGCGACGAGATCAGCCACGAAGGAGGGAACGTCCGCGTAAGGCATCGCTTCGTAATTGCCGCCTTTCGGCTGTCGGGGGAGGCCGACGGTCACCGATCGCCCCGGTGCTTCAGTCGGTCGCCAACCCTTACCATGTGCAAAATTCAACACAGTTCCGATCCGCTGGCGAACCTTGCGCGCCATATCGGGCTTGCTGGTCCAGATCGGGGTCAGCGCCGTCGTAATGTCGGCGGAGGTGATCTTGTCGACGCGAATCGTGCCCATGGCAGGATAGGCATGCGTTTCGAGCGACCGGATGAAAGTGTTGGCACCCTTGTCGGCCCATCCATCCTTCAGCGCTTGGTGCGCGGCGGCTGCGGCCTTGGCGAACGTCGGAACCGACGTGCGTTCACGGTCGCGCTCGGCAATCGGGTCCATGCCCGCTTTCGCGGCACCACGCAGCAGCCCGGACTTTTCCCGCGCTTCCGCAAGCGTGAGGATACGTCGATGTAAAAGCGGGACGGGGAGGGGGTCTTCATCGGTGGGCTTCAAAGTCACGCGACTCGACATCTCGACCCCGCCCAGGCCGACGTCACGCCGCTTGCCGTCGGACTGTACACGCAGCACCCAAGAGCGCGCGCCTGATGGCTTCACCAGAAGGTAGAGCCCATCGCCGTCGGCATGACGTCCGGGCTTCGCCGTCTTCACTCCCAGCGCCGTCAGCTTGCCCATTCCGATCCCCTAACCGTTCCCACACTTTGAAGCGGTTAGGGGCGAACGTCAACGAACAAATGCGAAACGCTCAACGTGAATCAATCGGGAACGCCTCCTTGTGAACGATGGCAGGCGAACAACTACGAACACAAGGTTCGATGCCTGCAACCGGCACCAATATTCCTCCGGGTCATTTTATCCGTGATGCGGTTCGTCCCGGCCTTTATCGCCGAGCGGACGGCGGCACTGGCAACCCAACGCCCACCGCGCGCTCTGTTTCGCCCTGTTATTTCGCGATTACCGCGGCCTGATCGACCGGGACGACGGGCAGCCAGATACGGCTTGCCGACGATCCGCCATATTCGACCGTCACCGTCGCCTTCTGATAATCCGCTTTCTTCGCGAGAAAGATGTTGGGAACATATTTCTGCGGATTACGGTCATAGAGCGGGAACAGGCTCGACTGGACCTGCACCATGATCCGGTGGCCGGGTTCGAAGACGTGGTTCACCGTCGGCAGGCGGAATTTATATTCCTGCACCTTGCCCGCCGGGATCGCGGAGGATTTGGCGAAGCTGTCGCGATAGCGGCCGCGAAAGATGTCGAGGCTGATCGGCAGCTGATATCCGCCCATTTTCGGGTTGGCGGCATTCTCGTCGGGCAGGACGTCGATCACCTTGACGACGAAATCGCCATCGGTCCCCGTCGTCCTGGCAAAGATGTCCGCGATCGGCGCACCCGATACGCGCACCGCCTGCGTCAGGACGGGCGTCTGATAGGTCATCACGTCGGGGCGGCCATCGGCGTGCCTCTGGTCGCTGACAAGCCAGTCGCCCCAGCGGCCATCCTCGAAATTGACCGGCCTTGGCAAATGAGGGACGGGCTTGGCGGGATCGGAGACATAGCTTTCGCTGCCCGCGCGGACGGCATCGAAACCGAGCTTGCCGTCGCTGCCGAGATAGATCGGCGTCAGCGCATTGGCGCAGCCTTTCTGACAGGCGAGCGGCCAGGTCGTCAGCTTGTCCCAGTGATTTTCGCCGGTGTTATAGATCGCGGCGGTCGGCAGATTGGCCGGTGGGCCATCCTTCAGATACTGATTGAACAGCGGCAGCACCATGTCCTGACGGAATTGAGCGGCGGTGTCGCCATTCCATTCGAATGGGCCAAGGCTGCTGCCCGTGCGGTTGACCTGACTATGCCGCCACGGACCCATGACGAGGAAATTATTGCCCGTCCTGCCCTTGTCGGCCAGCGCCTCCCATGCGGTGATCGCGCCGTACATATCCTCCTGATCCCAGAGCCCCTGTTCCCAGAGCGTCGGGACGTTCGACGGGTTCGCCGCGACCAGCTTGTCGAGTGCCTGACCCTGCCAGAATTCGTCATAGGCGGGATGCGCGACCATCCGCTGCCAATAAGGGAGCTGGTCATAGCCCGATTTCTGCGCCCAGGCGCCTGCCGATCCGATGTCGCGAAAATTATCGTAATCGTCATAGCCGCCGGTCGAGGGGGCGGAGCCTGCGCCCTTATACCCCGTCTGCCCGCCGAGCCACGCGATGTTGGCAAGGCGGAACGCGCCGTAATGG
>JAPKCG010000499.1 GCA_028823055.1 Sphingomonas bacterium | reverse complement strand
CAAAGTCAGCGTTCGCTCGGATCTGTCCCACACGGCCAGCGCGAACATGCCATTGGTCCGCTTCAACGTACCCGGAATGCCCCAATGGTCGAATCCAGCCAGAAGGATTGCGGTATCCGAATGCCCCCGCCACGCGGGTGCGACTCCCCCCGCCTCCAGCGTTCCGCGCAGCTCGGCGAAATTATATGCCTCACCGTTATAAACCATGACATATCGGCCCGATGGCGATGTCATCGGCTGATGCCCGCACGACGATGTGTCGAGGATCGACAGACGACGATGGCCCAAGGCGATCCCGGCGTCGGAATCAGTCCATATACCGCTGTCGTCCGGGCCGCGATGGGCAATCGCGCGCGTCATTCGCCGGACATCGCGCTCCATGCGAACACCATCCGCGCCGCCGAAGGACCAAAATCCCGTCAATCCGCACATCTGTAATTCCTTACATGCGCATGATCGCTGCGCATTATCCGACGATCAGCGCATCAAGCGGCGGTTTTGCGTTTAGCTTCGTGCCACGCAATCGTTTCCGATAATCCGTCTTCAATCGACCAGCGAGGACGGAAGCCCGTCGATTGTAACTTCGCCGCGCTGAAGTTCGTCGCGGTCGAGAACTTTTTGATACGCGCGCTCGTGATTGGCAAATCGATCCGTAGAAGCGTGGCAACCAGATCGGCAACCGAAGCAACCGGGGCGACCAGCCACAATGGCAATTTGGCCGTCGCGCGCGCATTGAGCCGCTGGCGGATGAAATGAACCATTGCCGCCACTGAAATCGTCGGTTCGTCGATACAGTGATAGATGTCCTGACCTGGCAGAAGCGCTCTTCGGTCGAATAGATGGATCGTCGCATCGATCAGATTATCGATAAACGACGTGGTTTTGATCTGCCTGCCGTCGCCGATCATGATGAAGCGACGCCGCGCGATACTGTCGATCAATCGATAGATGTTCGTGTTCCACGGGTTTTCCGGGCCGAAGACCACCGACGGCCTGATGGTCAGCACCCGAACCGATGGAGAACGCTTCACGAGCGCATCGAACGCACGCTCGCCTTTCGCCTTCGACGAGCCATATGGATTTGCGGGTGCGTGCGGAGCCTCTTCGGAAAGCGCGATATCGCTAGGCCCCAGCACCGATACGGTACTGTAGAATACCCAATCTTCGACGTTTGCGTCCGATGCGGCTGCGATCAGGGCGTCGGTTGCCTCAACATTGTCGCGACCATATTCCTCATCGGATATGCCCCAGTCGCCCTTCGCGGCTGCCAGGTGGAAGATGGTCGGACAAGACGCCAGTATGTCTGAATAGGCTTCGGGTTCAAGCAAATCGGCCTGAATATAGTCGGCGAATCCGACGCCTTCCGGCGCTTTTTCACGGTCAAGCCCTACGACTTCATGGCCGTGCTCAATGAGCCGCACGGCAAGGCGTGAGCCGATATAGCCCGCCGCGCCCGTCAGAAATATGCGCTTACTTTGGCCCATCACCGTTCACTCATGCTGTATAAACTTCCATCACCGCTTCGCCGATCCGCTTGGCTGAGAAGCGCTGTTCGGCAGAAGCCCGCGCGGCCCCTGCCATCAAGATCAATTTTTCGTCGTCGCCGACAAGCCGGAGCATTGCATCGGCAAGAGCCTTTGAATCGCCGACCGGGACGATCAGACCGGTTTCATCAGGCACGACCGATTGACTGCAACCTGGCGCGTCCGTGACGATCGCCGGGCGTCCACTGGCGGCAGCCTCAAGAACGACTTTGGGCATCCCCTCACGATAGGAGGGGAGCACCAGAAACGAGCATTCCGTATATACTTGCTTCATGTCGGAACGATAACCCCAGTCTTCGACCCACCCCCCGCCGACGGCACGGGTCAGTTCGTCCTTGGCAATGCTGGCGGGGTTATCCGGGTCGACCCCGCCACACAGAGCAAATCGTATTTCCGGCCTCGAACGCTTCGCCATTTCCGCAGCTTCGATGAATTCACGGATCCCCTTGTGCACAAGGTAGCGGGCGCAGAACAAAATGACCTTGTTTTCAGGCAGCGGCGTCGCGACGAAGCTATCCGTGTCAACGCCGGACCCCTCCACAAGATAAGACCTGTCCCGTCCCACCCAATTTCGTTGCACGAATAACGCACGATCGACCGAGTTCTGGAAAATCAGCTGCGCATTTAGACGACCCGCCGCCCACCCGATCGTGCCCCCCACGATCCGGGCAACTGCGCGGGTGATGAATTTGGTGTCGGTGAAAATGTAACCGAGACCGGTGACACTGCAAATCACCCGCGATTTCCTGTTTCTTATCGGCAGGAGCGCAAGCAGGCCGATAAAGATAACCCTGATTGTAATCAGATGAACGATGTCGGCATCGCTCGTTCGGAAT
>JAPKCG010000498.1 GCA_028823055.1 Sphingomonas bacterium | reverse complement strand
GCAGCAGATGCGTGTCATCGCCACCTACGCCAACGGCGAGAAGCGCGACGTCACCGCCGAGTCGTTCATCGAGACCGGCAACTCCGACATCGCCACGTCTGACAAGACCGGCCTGGTGAGCACCGCCCGCCGCGGCGAAGCGCCAATGCTGGCCCGCTACGAGGGCGCGTACGCCTCGACCATCGTGACGGTGATGGGCGACCGCTCTGGCTTCGAGTGGCAGGACATACCGGCCAACAATAAGATCGACGAATTCGTCGCGGCCAAGCTCAAGCGCACCAAGACGCTCTCGTCCGGCCTGGCCTCGGATGAGGAATTCCTGCGCCGGGTTCACCTCGACCTGACCGGCCTGCCGCCCAGCGCGGAGGAGGTTGGCGAATTCACTGCCGACAAGCGCGACAACCGGGCCAAGCGCGACGAGTTGATCGACAGGTTGGTCGGCAGCGACGACTACATCGACCATTGGACCAACAAGTGGGCCGACCTGCTGCAGGTGAACCGCAAGTTTCTCGGCGCCGAGGGTGCGGCGCAGTTCCGCAAATGGATCCGCAACGAGGTCGCCGTCAACACGCCGTACGATCAGTTCGCCCGCAAGGTGATCACCGCCAGCGGCTCGAACAAGGACAACCCGGCCGCCTCGTACTACAAGATTCTGCGCGAGCCGACCGCGATCATGGAGAACACGACACACCTGTTTTTGGGCACACGCTTCAACTGCAACAAGTGCCACGACCACCCGTTCGAGCGCTGGACACAGGACCAGTATTACGAGACGACCGCCTACTTCGCGCAGGTCAGCCTGAAGAAGGATGACAAGTCCGGCGACAAGCGCATCGGGGGCACGGCGGTCGAGGGGGCCAAGCCATTGTATGAGATTATTTACGACCGTACCGAAGGCGAGACGAAGCACGACCGCACCGGCGCCGTCACCGCGCCGGCCTTCCCGTTCGACACCGAGCACGAGGCGCCCGAGAAGGGCAGTCGCCGGCAGGCCTTCGCCGCATGGCTGACCGCGCCCGACAACGAGTACTTCGCCCGGAGCTACGTGAACCGCCTCTGGGGTTACATGACAGGCACCGGCATCATCGAGCCGATCGACGACATCCGCGCCGGCAACCCACCGACCAATCCCGAGCTACTGGACTGGCTGGCGGCGGAGTTCGTCCAGAGCAATTTCGATGTGCGGCACCTGGTGAAGATCATCATCAAGTCGCGCACGTACCAATTGAGCGTGAAGACGAACAAGTGGAACGACGACGACACTATCAACTACTCACACGCCAAGGCGCGCCGCCTGCCGGCCGAGGTGTTGCTTGACTCGATTTACCGCGTCACCGGCACGAACCTCAAGTTCCCCGGCGTGCCGGAGGGTACCCGCGCCGCGCAGTTGCCGGATGCCGGCGTGAAATTGGCTGACGGCTTCCTCGGCAGCCTAGGCCGGCCGGCCCGCGAGAGCGCCTGCGAATGCGAACGCTCGAACGACCTGCAGCTTGGGGCGATCATGGCGCTGGTCAGCGGCCCGACTGTGGACGACGCGATCGGCGCGGGCGACAACGCCATCACTCGGCTTGTCGTCGGCCAGGCGGACGACGGGAAATTGATCGACGAACTGTTCCTGCGCGTGCTCAACCGACACGCCGCGCCGACGGAGATCGAGGCGGCCAAGCGCACGATCACCGAGGTGAAGGCCGAGCACCAAACCGCGCTCGACCAGTTGGCCAAGTTTGAAAAGGAGATCGAGCCGCGCGAGGTCAAGCGGGCCAAGGCGCGCGAGGACGCCATCGCCTTGGCTAAGACCCAGTTCGAGGCTTACGAAACGGAGATCGCACCGCGCGAGGCCGAGGCGAACTGCAAACAAACGGAGCGCATCGCCAAGGCCGAGACCGCGCTGAAGGAGTTTGATGACGGCCTGGCCACGCGCTTGGCCAAGTGGGAGGAGACGTCCGCCGAGTCCACCCAGTGGACGGTGCTCGAGCCGGGCAAACTTAAGGCGACCAATGGGTCGAAACTTGAGAAGCGCGACGGCGGCGTGGTGTTCGCCAGCGGCAAGCTCGAGCAGACGGTTTACACGGTCAACGCCGATACGGGGTTGAGCGGCATCACCGGCGTGCGGCTGGAGTTGCTGGCCGACGACAAGCTGCCGAAGAAGGGTCCGGGCCGGAACGACGACGGCAACTTTGTGCTCACTGAGTTCGCCCTCAAGGCCATCGCTACCGGCGAGGGGCAGGGGCGCAAGACGACCAAGGTCGCCTTCGCGGAGGCCAAGGCGGACTTCAGCCAAAAAAACTACGAACCGAAGAAAGCCGTCGATGGCAAGGTAGATAACAGTGGTTGGGCAATACATCCAAAAGAGGGGACCGATCGTACTGCGATCTTTATTCC
>JAPKCG010000072.1 GCA_028823055.1 Sphingomonas bacterium | reverse complement strand
GTCAGCGCGAAACAAAAGGGCCACGAGCCGATGAAGGTATAGACGTGAAACGGCACATACCGCATCCGCGACACACCAGCTGGAAACGCGATGAAGGTGCGGATGACGGGGAGCAATCGGCCGATAAGCACGGCGGCGGGGCCGAACCGTTCGAAGAACCGATCGGCCTTGTCGATTTCGTCGGGGCCGATCAGCAGATATTTGCCATAGCGTTCGACGAACGGTCGGCCGCCATGCTTGCCGACCTCATACGCGACGACCGACCCGATATTGCATCCGATCGCGCCCGCAGTCGCCGCAAGGTACAGATTGAACTGACCCGTCGAGACGAGATACCCCGCAAAAGGCATGATGATTTCCGAGGGCAGCGGAATGCAAGCGCTCTCGATCGCCATCAACGCGGCGATACCAAGATAGCCGCCACTTGAAATAACCCAGATGGCAAAGGTCGCGAGCGTGGCGAGGATTTTCTCGATCATGCAAGCGCCATAGGCCGAACCCTATCGTTGCGTCCATATCGGTCCGGAACCGTCCCGCGCGCGGGCGGTTGAGGTTGCCATGACAGATCTGAAATTGAACGATGGCCGCTCAATGCCGCAACTCGGCATGGGCACGTACCAAATTCCCGATTCTCAGGCCGCGATGGTGGTTCGCCAGGGGCTCGATACGGGCTTTCGCCTCGTCGATACCGCCGCGATCTATGATAATGAGCGCGGCGTCGGCAAGGGCGTGACGGGTGCGGATGTTTTTCTGACGACGAAGCTGTGGAACGACCGTCAGGGCGACCCCGAAGCCGCGCTCGACGAGAGCCTGGCGCTGCTCGGCGTCGGCGCGGTCGATCTCTACCTGATCCACTGGCCTGCACCGGCCAAGGGGCGATATGTCGATGCATGGAAAAAACTGATCGACCTGCGCGAGGCAGGTAAGACGCGCTCGATCGGTGTATCCAATTTCCTGCCCGACCATCTCGACACGATTATCGAGGCGACGGGGGTGAAACCCGTCCTCAATCAGATAGAACTTCATCCCGATTTCCAGCAGCGCGACCTGCGCGCATATCACGATGAACACGATATCGTGACGCAGAGCTGGAGTCCTATCGGACAGGGCAAGACGCTACTCGAAAACGACACGATCATGCGCATCGCCGACAAACACGCACGCTCGGCGGCTCAGATCGTAATCGCCTGGCATCTTGCCCACGGGCTGTCGGTTATTCCCAAGGCATCAAGCCAAGACCATCTCGGCGACAATTTCGCGGCGCAGGATCTGACGCTCGACGATGAGGACATGGCCGCGATCGACGCGATGGATCGTGACGATGGCCGTATGGGGCCGCATCCCGAATCGATGTAATCGCCCGATCAGGCGCGGGGCGCGACCGGCTTGTTCAACCAGTCGGTCGCGCGCTCGATGCCCTCGAATATCTCGATATTGTCGCGGCGGATCTCTTCATTGACGACACGTCGGAACTGCATTTTCGCGGTGCCTTGCCCCACCACGATCGCGATCCTGCACGACTTGTGCTTCGTGGCCGCGACAAAGCGGACAAATAACGCGATAACATCCTGAGGATGAACGCGAAGGTCGCGAACATCGACGATCGAACAATGGTCGTCATATGGCGGCCCCAATTGCATCACCGCCGCCTCCTTCGCGATTCCCGGCTCAATCGCGATATCGGGGGTCATCCACCCTTCCATTCGGACGGTAATGATACGCGACGACCGGTCCACACTTACATCGTACATATTCCCCTCTCCACGCGGTGGATATCAGGCCGCCCGCCCGGCGCCTCGCCACGAATAGTGATGATTATCCATCATACTCTAAATTTCTGGTTTCCGCTGGCCACTCACAGTGGCCCGCCTAGCGCGCGAGCGCATGCGCCTGAACCAAATCGTCGACGAACCGCGCATATTCTTCCGCCCGCTTCGCTTCATCGGGCAACCTCAGCAGATAGCTTGGATGCACGGTGATCCACGCCGCGCCACGACTGTCGGGCAAGTCCATCATTCGCCCGCGATTCGACCCGATCGTCATCGTCTTGCCGAACAGGGACCGCGCCGCCGTCGCGCCCAGCGCCACGGTCATCCGCGGCGCGATCAATGCCTGTTCCTGTTCGATCCACCATCGGCATGCGTCGATCTCGCCCGCACCGGGCTTCGCATGGATGCGCTTTTTTCCGCGCGGTTCGAACTTGAAATGCTTCACCGCATTGGTGACGTAGACGCGCGCGCGCTCGATCCCCGCCTCGTCGAGTGCGCGGTCGAACACCTGACCTGCGGGACCGACGAAGGGACGCCCGGCCAGATCCTCCTGATCGCCCGGCTGTTCACCGACGAACATCATCGCGGCACCGATCGGCCCTTCACCAAACACCGTCTGCGTCGCGGGTTTGTAGAGCGGACAGCGCGTGCACCCCATCGCCTCTTCGCGCAGTGCCTCCCACGCGACCTGGCTATTACCGCCACGCTCACCGCGTGCCTTTGCAATCATCCCGCTCTCCCGCGCCTGTGCACCCGCGATCAGCCCGGGTACGAGCTGCGTTTCGGGCATGTTCTTCCAATATTTGCGCGGCATTTCCTTCAGCATCGCGCCGATCTTGACGCGGGCAGGATTGAAGATGCTGGCATAATAGGTCTTCCAGACCTCTTCGGTCGGATCGCCATCGGGCGCATCGCCCTTATCCGCCCCCGGCCCTTCGCTCAGCGCCCTGCCATCCCAGTGGAGGGACAGTTCGGGCGTCAGGATCGACCAGCGCATACTTGCGAAGCGATTGACGAAAAACGCGGCGTTGGCGCGGACGATGTGATGGTCGGGTTCGAACCACGCGACATAGCGACTGCCGCCATCATCCACGACTTCCCGAAACCGCAGAAACGCGCGCATCTTATGAATGTCGCGGCGGACATCCTTCGCGATCCGGTCGAGCCGCCGGACCAGCGGATCGGCCTGATCCTCGATCAGCTTGGGTTCGGTGCGTAACCGTGAGAGCAGTGTGTAAAGCAAGGCGAAGCGTTCGGGATCGCTTCCCCGCACGACGTTACGCCCCAGATCGAGAAACGCGCGCGGCACCGAAAAACCCGCGCTGGGCGGCGCGACTCGCGATTCGGCTTCGCCGGCAAACAAATCCCGCGGTGCATCGCCAATCTGCCAGACGACATCCTCGGGCGGGACGTCGTCCGCAATCAGCCCGCGTGCGGCATCACGCCAGCCGTCGAAATCATCGGGTTCGGCAAGGGTAACGACGCGCATGGAGAAGAGGACGCTCAGCCCCCTCAAGCGGTTGCATCAGCCCTGCCGACGTCACCCTGGCCGACGCATCCCGAACCGTTCGCCGACCTCGAAATAATCCGCCGGGCCGCCGCCCCGCATGATCGGGCGCGCACGCGCGGTCTGATAGACGCCATCGTCGAGCATCGCGGTGTCGATATGAACCCCGATGACTTCACCGACGACGAACCACGTGTCGGTCTGATCGCCCTCCTTCGTGGTCAATCGCACGATCTGCGTCACCTTGCACTCGAACGCCACCGGGCTGGCGGCAACGCGCGGCGGCGTCACCAGGCGTGAGGGCGCATGGGCTATGTCGCCGAGCGCGAATTCGTCGACCTCCGTATCGACCATCGCGGATGTCGCGTTCATCGCCTCGGCCAGATCGCGCGTCGCCAGATTCCAGACGAATTCGCCCGTCGCCTCCGTATTGGTCAGGCTGTCCTTCCGCCCGACCGACGAAAATCCGATCAGCGGCGGGTGGTAATTCAGCGCATTGAAGAAACTATACGGTGCCAGATTGACCGCGCCATCTGCCGACACCGTGCTGATCCACCCGATCGGGCGCGGCGCGACGATGGCGTTGAAAGGATCGTGCGGCAAGCCGTGGCCGTTCGCGGGTTCGTAGAAATGCCATTCGGTCATGCCGCAATCTCCTGCTATGTAACCGGAACGAAGGCTAGCGCGAAGTGACCGATATGACCGATCGACCTCAACCCGGCACGCTCATTCGCCGTCACGCGCTCATCACGCGCATCTGGCACTGGATCAACGCGATTGCGATCCTGATCCTGATCGGCAGCGGGCTGGGCATCTCCAACGGGCATCGGCGCCTCTATTGGGGCGTCTATGGCGCCAATTACGATTACAGCTGGTTTCAGCCGCCCCGCTTTCCGTCGTGGCTGACGATCCCATCAAACTATAATCTTGCCATGTCGCGGCGCTGGCACCTGTTCTTCGCGCTCGTTCTCGCGTTCGGGCTGCTCGCTTTCATGATCGCGAGCCTCGTCAACCGGCATTTCCAGCGCGATTTGCGCGTGACATCGGGCGACCTGAAGCCCGCGACCTTGCTTCACGACATTCGCGAACATCTCGCCTTCCGCTTTCACGACGCGGAACGTCCCGGCGCGTATAATGTACTGCAGAAACTCAGCTATGTCGCGGTGATCTTCGTCCTACTGCCGCTGGTCATCCTGACCGGACTCGGCCTGTCGCCGGGGATGGACGCGGCATGGCCGTGGCTGCTCGATATATTCGGCGGGCGGCAATCGGCGCGGTCGATCCATTTCCTGTGCATGGCCGGGCTAAGCCTGTTCATCATCGTTCATCTGGCGCTCGTCATTCTTGCTGGCGTCGGCAACGAAGTGCGATCGATGATTACCGGGCGGTGGCGCGTGCCCGATGACCACCCTGCGAAGGAGCCCGCCGAATGACCGATCTGATCGTCAAGCGCCGCGCGCTCATCACCGCTGGTGCGGGACTGCTCCTGGCCGGCTGCGACCGGGTCGCGCAAATCCCCGCCGCGCGCAAAATCCTCTTCGCGGGCGAGGACATGCATTACGGCCTGCAACGCGCGCTACAGGACCGCGGTGCGCTCGCGCCCGAATATCGCCCCGATCAGATGTCGCCGATTTTCCGCGCCAACGGCACACGCGACCCCGGTACGCCCGCTTATGCCGCGATGGTCGCCAACAACTTCGCCGATTACCGCATGACGATCGACGGTCTCGTCGCCCAGCCGCTGTCGCTCAGCCTCGCACAGCTTGCCAGCATGCCCGCGCGTCGCCAGATCACGCGCCATGATTGCGTCGAGGGGTGGAGTGCGATCGGCCAGTGGCAGGGACCGATGCTCGGCACCCTGCTCAAAGCCGCACAGCTGAAGCGATCCGCGCGCTATATCGTCTTCACCTGCGCCGATCTTTACAACGGTGCGCCCTATTATGAATCGATCGACACGATCGATGCCTTCCACCCGCAGACGATCCTGGCGCTAAAGATGAACGGTGCCCCGCTCGACGTCGCGCATGGCGCGCCCGTCCGCCTCCGCGTCGAGCGGCAACTGGGGTATAAGCACGCAAAATACGTCACGGGCATCTCCGCGGTCGCCAGCCTCGACGGGATCGGCAAGGGCAAGGGCGGTTTTTGGGAAGATAATGTAGATTACGATTGGTATGCGGGCATCTGACGCATTATCTGCGCGCGCATGGCGCTGATCGATCATTTCCTCGCCCGCCGGGTCAAGCGCGGGCAACTCACCGTTATCCATGCCGATGGCAATAGCGTGACCCATGGCATGCCCGATCCCGGTTTCGCTGACGTCGCGATCCGTTTCACCGACAAGGGCGCGGCGAACTATATCGTCCGTAACCCGGCGCTCGGTGCGGCGGAGGCGTTCATGGATGGGAGGCTCGTCGTCGAACGGGGCGATATACGCGACCTCGTCAACCTGCTGACCGGCAATGACCCATGGGAAGCGGGGGCGAACGCGCTCGCTCCTTCCGCCCCGTTGCGCGCGATTCAGGCGGTCACGCACCGGATCGGTCGCGTGAACATGGCGCGCCGGTCGAAGCAGAACGTCGCGCATCATTACGATCTCAGCGACCGGCTATACGACCTCTTCCTCGACGCCGACCGCCAATATAGCTGCGCCTATTTCACCGACCCGGCGAACAGCCTCGAACAGGCGCAAGCGGACAAGAAAGCGCATATCGCCGCGAAACTCGCGCTGAAGCCGGGGATGCGCGTCCTCGACATTGGTTGCGGCTGGGGCGGGATGGCGCTCTATCTCCACGAAAAGACCGGGGCGGACGTGGTCGGCGTCACGCTATCCGAAGAGCAGATCAAGGTCGCGCGCCAGCGCGCCGAGGCGTCGGGCGTTGCCGACAAGGTAAAGTTCGAACTGATCGATTATCGCGCCGTCACCGGGCAGTTCGACCGCATCGTTTCGGTCGGCATGTTCGAACATGTCGGCCCGGCCCACTACAAGACCTTTTTCGCGAAATGCCGCGACCTGATGACCCAAGATGGCGTGATGCTGATGCACACGATCGGGCGAATGGGCGCCCCCGGCATCACCGACGATTTCACGCTCAAATACATCTTCCCCGGCGGCTATAATCCCGCACTGTCGGAAATCGCTCGTGGCTATGAAGGGTTGCGGATGTTCCCGACCGACATCGAGGTGCTGCGCGTCCATTATTCGCTAACTCTCGACCATTGGTATGACCGCACCGTCGCCGCCAGAAACGCGATCGTCGATCTGTATGACGAACGCTTCTATCGGATGTGGCTCTTCTACCTGGCCGGCGCGAGTGCGGCGTTCCGGCATGGCGGTCTGTGCAATTATCAGGTGCAGCTATCACGCAGCCGCTTCGAACTGCCGCTCACGCGCGATTACATCGCCGGGGGCGAACAGGCGCTTAAAAGCTAGGTTCTCCCTACCAGAGCGCGCCTGCTACTTTCGCAAATCCGCCTTCGCGGCCGCGCGCTCTGCCCCGCCGACCTTACCATCGCCATTAGCATCATAACGGCGGAACATCGCTTTCAGCAGTTTCTCCGCCTCGGGCTCGCTGACCTTGCCGTCGCGATTGGTGTCGGCGGTATTGAACCACATATCCGCAAGACGCTTGATCTTCGCCTGATCCGCCTTGCCCTTGCCATCGCGCATCCGGGCGACGCGAGCGTTGACCTCGGCGCGGCTCCAATAGCCATCCTTGTTGGTGTCCGTCGCCGCGAATTCCTTCTTGAACTTCGCGGCAGCCGACGCTTCGGTTTCCTGCGCGAAAGCGGGCGTGGCGATTGCGGTCAGCGGAGCGGTGAGCGCCAGTGCGGCGATAAGCGTGATTTTCATGGGCGTGCCTATGCCGTCAGTCACTTGTATCCGCGATGAATATGTCGCCGCATTCGCATCGCCACGCGCGGTTGTTTAAGGCGATGTGATGCCAACCTCGCCCCTCACCCGCCGATCGATTGTCGCGCAGGCATGGCCGATCATGCTCGGGCAGACGACGGTGCCGCTCGTCGGGCTTGTCGATACATGGGTGATCGGTCGCACCGGGGACGCCGCCGCGCTGGCGGGGGTGGCGCTCGGCACCACGGTCGTCAATTTCATCTTCTGGAGCTTCGGCTTCCTGCGCATGGGCATGACCGGCATGACCGCGCAGGCTCAGGGCGCCGGCGATGACGCGGAGGTGCGCGCGATGCTGCTGCGTGGTGGTATCGCAGGGCTGGGCATCGGCACCCTGATCTTCGTCGCCCAAATCGCGCTGATCCCCGTCGCCTTTGCACTGCTCGCGGGCGGCGAAGCATTGGACACCGCCGCGCGTGCGTTCACCGCCGCGCGGTTTTTCGGCGCGCCTGCGGGGCTCGCGGTCTTCGCGATCACCGGCTGGCTATTGGGCCTCGGTCGCACGCGCAGCGCACTCGCACTCCAGATCGTCATGAACGTCGCCAACATCGCGCTCGACCTCTATTTCGTCCGTTCGCTTGGGCTCGGCGCGGCGGGCGTCGGCTATGGGACCACCACCGCCGAATGGATCGCACTTATCACCGGGATGCTGATCTGCTGGCGCATTCTGGGCCGGAACACGCCCGTCATATCGACCCGATTGTTCGATCGCGACGCGATCCGTCGTCTGTTCGCGGTCAACGCCAACATCATGATCCGTACCGTCGCCTTGCTCGCTCTGTTCGCCTGGTTCACCAATGCTGGCGCGCGGCTGGGGCCGACGACGCTCGCGGCGAATCATGTCCTGCTCCAGTTCGTCAGCGTCGCCGCCTTCGTCCTCGACGGTTTCGCCTTCACCGCCGAATCGCGCGTCGGCCACGCGATTGGCCAGCGCTCACGCCCCGCGCTGATCCGCGCGATCCGGCTGACCGGGGAGTTTTCCGCCGTTGCTGGGCTCGTCTTCTGCCTCGCAATCTGGCTCGGTGGCGCGATCGTCATCGACGCTCTCACGACCAACACCGAAATCCGCACCATCGCGACCGCCATGCTCCCCCTCGTCGCGCTCGTACCGCTGATCGGGATGCCCGCCTGGCTGCTCGACGGCGTGTTCATGGGCGCGGCGGCGGGCAGGCCGTTGCGCAACGCCGCGCTGATCGCGACCGCACTCTATGTCGTCATCGACCTGGCGTTGCGCGGATTTGGCGAGACAGGGCTGTGGATCGCATTTCTGCTCGGCTATGTCCTGCGCGCCGTAGCGCTCGGCGCGCAGCTCCCGGCGCTGCTCCGCACGGTTGCGAATCCGCCCGCCGCCTCGTAAGCGCCGCGCCAAGGAGCCTAATCATGACCGATCAGATCAACCGTCCCGCTGGCGAAACCGATATCAATCGGGTCGTCCTCGCCTATTCGGGGGGTCTCGACACCAGCGTCATCCTGAAATGGCTTCAGCAGACGTATAATTGCGAGGTCGTGACCTTTACCGCCGATCTCGGCCAGGGCGAGGAGCTGGAACCCGCACGTAAGAAGGCGGAATTGGCGGGCGTAAAGCCCGAACATATCTTCATCGACGACCTGCGCGAGGAATTCGTCCGCGATTACGTCTTCCCGATGATGCGCTCGAACGCGCTGTACGAGGGGCTGTATCTGCTCGGAACCTCGATCGCGCGGCCCCTGATCGCGAAACGCCAGATCGAGATCGCGCGGCAAGTCAATGCCGACGCCGTCAGCCACGGCGCGACGGGCAAGGGCAATGACCAGGTCCGTTTCGAACTCGGCTATTACGCCCTTGCCCCCGATATCAAGGTCATCGCGCCGTGGCGCGAATGGGATCTCAACAGCCGCACCCGCCTGATCGAATTTGCCGAACAGCATCAGATCCAGGTCGCCAAGGACAAGCGCGGCGAATCGCCCTTTTCGGTCGATTCGAATCTGTTGCACACCTCGTCGGAGGGCAAGGTGCTCGAAGATCCGTGGGATGAGGTGCCCGATTACGTCTATTCGCGCACGGTTAATCCCGAGGACGCACCCGCTCAGCCCGAAACCATCACGATCGATTTCGAACGCGGCGACGGTGTTGCGATCAATGGCGAGGGGATGAGCCCCGCCACCCTGCTCGCCAAATTGAACGACCTGGGCCGAAAGCACGGCATCGGGCGCCTCGACCTCGTCGAGAACCGCTTCGTCGGCATGAAGTCGCGCGGCATGTACGAAACCCCTGGCGGCACGATCTATCACCTCGCGCATCGCGGGATCGAGCAATTGACGCTCGATCGCGGCGCGGCGCACCTCAAGGACGAACTCGCGCCGCGTTATGCCGAATTGCTCTATAACGGATTCTGGTTCAGCCCCGAGCGAGAGATGCTGCAGGCCGCGATCGATCATAGCCAGGAAAAGGTGACGGGCACCGTCCGGCTCAAGCTCTACAAGGGCAATGTCAGCGTCACGGGCCGCAAATCGCCCTATTCGCTTTACAGCGAAAAGGTCGTGACGTTCGAGGACGATCAGGGCGCGTATGACCAGCGCGACGCGGCGGGCTTCATCAAGCTGAACGCTTTGCGCCTCCGCCTGCTTGGACGCCGCGACCAGCCCTAACCCCGAATTAAGGACAGCGCTGTAGGCGTGGCGGGTGACATCCCGCCTTCGCCACGACGCGCTGTTCGCGCTTGTCCTCAGCATCACGCTAGGCAGCATCTGGGCGTGGCGAGACTGGGCGAACCTCACGGTACTCAGCCTGCCCGACACCGACGACGTCATGCGCCTCCAGCAGGTGCGCGACTGGATCGCCGGCCAACACTGGTTCGACCTGACTCAGCACCGCCTGGCAGGTGGCCTGCCGATGCATTGGACACGGCTAGCCGATTTGGGGCCTGCGCTGCTCATCGCGATCGTCACACCGCTGATCGGCGATCACGCCGCGACGGTCGGCGCAGTGATCGCGTGGCCGCTGATGCTCTTCGCAGCGGCGCTGTTTCTGGTCGCGCGCATCGCGACCGCGCTGGGTGGATCATCGTTGGCGGGGACCGCCACGGTCGTCGCCGCGATCGCGTATCCGGCCACGACGATTTTCCTGCCAGGCCGGATCGATCATCACGGGCTTCAGCTTGTCCTGCTGCTCGCCGCAACGCTGGGGATGCTTGGGCGCCCATGCCCGCAACACCGCGCACTGGCAGGCCTCGCCTGCGCCGCGAGCCTCGTCGTCGGGCTTGAAACCGCGCCGCTGCTCGCCATGCTTGCGGCAGTCGCGCTCTACGACTGGATCAAGGCCGACGATGCCGATGGGGAGCGGCTTGCCGCCTTCGCGGTTGGTGCGTTCGCCGGACTGGTGATCGGACGAATCGGCTTTGCGGGCACCGGCTGGGCCTATCCCGCCTGCGACGGCTTCACCCGCGATAGCTGGAATGCCGCGATGACACTCGCCGCCGCGCCGATCCTGCTGGCCGGCGTAACCGGTACGCTGGCGACGCCGCGACGTCGACTAATCGCCACCCTGGTCATCGGCGGCGCAGCGGCATCGCTTGCGCTCGGACGATCGCCCGACTGCCTGTCTCCTTATGGCCGCGTCGACCCCTTTCTCGCCCGTGTCTGGCTCGCTCAGGTCGAGGAAGCGCGATCGATCCTCACGGCGGGTCTCGCACGGATCATCGGCTATCTTGGTATCATGATCGCCGGGATCGCAGCGACGGCGTGGCGGCTCCGGCGCTCACCGACGCGCGGCTGGGCAATGCTGTTCGCGCTACAGCTCACCGCGCTGATGATCGCCGCCGTACAATTACGCGGCGCCTATGCGGGCGCGATGCTCGCCGCCCCCGCGCTTGCCGCCGCGATCGGTCACGCTCGCATTCGCGGCACGATGCGGCTGGCGATGGCGTGGGTCGTCTCGGCAGGCATCGTCTATCCGCTCGCGGGTCAGGCGGTGACACCCCCTCATCCGGCATCGCCCAGTGAATCGGGCGGCAGCTGCACCTCTCCCGCGATGCTCGCCGCGCTTGCCCGGCTTCCCGCAGGCAGCGTCCTCGCCCCGATCGACGCAGGCCCCGCAATCCTCGCCCAAACGCGCCACAGCGTTCTTGCTGCCCCCTATCACCGCGACACGATCGGCAATCGCTCGATATACGCTTATTATCTTGGCAGCGACGTCGCCGACGCGCCTGCAACCTATATTCTCGCCTGCGCCACGATGCCGATTGGTGGTCCGCGCAGCGTCGCCACACGGCTTGCGGCTGGCGGCGCACCCGGCCTCCAACGCCTCCTGATGCTCCCCGATGGCGCGGCAATCTTTACCCCACGCTTGTCG
>JAPKCG010000071.1 GCA_028823055.1 Sphingomonas bacterium | reverse complement strand
GTCATCGTCTTTTACGCGCTGGGCGCGATAAGCTTCCTGCGTCTGGTGACGGCAGCGGACACGGTAATGCGTCTGGGCTTCGCGATCCTGCTGGTGCAATTCGTTCTTCAGACGATCGCGGTCGTCATGCTGTTTCGCCGCGACACCAAAATCTGGTTCGGTGAAAATCCGGTCGAGCCCGTCATATGATCGTGCGTTTCATCCTCGGTATGGCGGCGCTGATCTTGCCCGCCATCGTCGATGCGCAGGCGTATAAATGTTCGGTGCCGTCGGCGCCGATGTCGGTGCGCCCCGACCTGCCATCGGCCACGCAGCCGCAACGGCGGTTGCCGATCGGCGGCTACACGCTCGCAATTACCTGGGCACCGCAATATTGCCACGACCATGCGCGCGATCCGTCGGCGCGGTTTCAGTGCGCGAGCGGCAATCGTTTCGGCTTTACGCTGCACGGTCTATGGCCCGACGGGGTGGGGAAGGACTGGCCGCAATATTGCACGACGACCAGCCTGATCCCGCGCGCGGTGGTCGCGAAACATCTGTGTACGACGCCGTCGGCCCAGCTCATGCAACATGAATGGGCGAAGCATGGGACGTGCATGGCGGGGATGACGCCGGGGCGCTATTTCGACAGATCGGGCAGCTTGTTTGCGAAGCTGCGCTATCCCGACATGGATGCACTGTCGCGGCGGCGCCTTACTGCGGGGAGTTTCGCTACTGCAATGGCGCGGGCCAATCCGGGGTTGGAAGCGAGTATGATGCGCGTCACCGCAACGCGGCGCGGGTGGCTCGACGAAGTGTGGATCTGTCTCGACAAGACATTCAGATATGCGCGCTGTCCCGCACATCAGGGCGGGCTGTCGCCGCGCGCGACGGTCAAAATCTGGCGCGGGGTACGCTGAATATCAGCCCTCGATCGTTGCGGTGGCGGGGTGATGCTTGTCGAGGTGACGTTTGATGATCTTGAGGTTGCGCGTGTTCGACCGAAAGAAGAAATCGGGGATTGCCCCGACGAACGGGATCAGCCCCAACAGCCAGTCGGCCCCGACATTGCCGAACATCCGCGCCATTTGCAGTTTCGACATGCCGAGATTGCGGGCCTCCCACACCATCCAGCTACCGAGCGCGGCGGCAACGACATCGCCCGCAATCGGCACGATATTGAGCAGCACGTCGAGCCCGATGCGGCGATTGGTGCCGGGCAGGGTGAACATCCCTTCGAGCAGATGCTCCATCGCCTCAATCCGGCGGCGCGTCGCCGCCGCATCCTTCGACAGCGGCAGAGCATCGAAAATCTGGGCGGGATCGATTGGACGTGCGGTGTTTGCCATGACCCTTATCTGGTATCGGGGCGCAAGCGGTTCAACGGGTGCCACGCGCGGCTGTTGAGATGCCATTGCGACAGCCGCAACGCGACCAGCGACCAGCGTAGCGGGCGGGCGATGGGGATGAAGGCGACATCATCGCGCAAGGCGACGTCCGCCGCCGCGATCAGCCGGGCGCGTTCGACGAGCGTGGGGGCATCACGCGCCGCGAGTAATGTCCGGCGTGCATCGTCGCCGCACATCGCGCAGGCGTTGGCGAGATACCAGCGCGCGCTGTCATAGGGGGCAACGGCGTCGATCAGTCGCAGATCGGCATCCTGACCGATCGCCACACGGATCGTGTCGATCCCGATCGCCATCAACGAGGCGGCGACCTGGCCGTAAACGATCGTTGCGCCGGGACCATCGGCGATCGCGATCCGCAACGTGACCGGGCCTTGCGCCCAGGCCCGCACCCGCGCCCGTGCGGCCGCGCGGCGTTGGTCGATCGACAGGGCCGACCAGCCGGGCACTGCCGGGGGGGCCGCCGAGTCGAGGGCGTCCGGCAATAGCTGCGCGGTCGCTTCCCAGCTGGGGCGGATCGCCGCGGTCAGCGCATCGCGATCGATCGCCTGGGCCAGGGCATCGCGATTCGCGGCGTCGGCCAGGAAGCCGTCACGATTGACGATCGACAGCCCGAACAGCCCGGCGGCGGGATCGATCCGAACATTGGCGGGCGCTACCTTGCCCAGCCCGACAAGGGGCCAGTCGAGATAGGTGCCGCCCGAGACAAGGTCCGAATCGTGCGCCGCGAACCGGACGATCGCGCGGGCGGCGCTTTCACCGATCAGGCGCACTTCATCCTCGGCCTGGATGTCGATCTGATCGTCGGGTTCCGCCTGCGATTCGTCGATGGCCGGGCGGAGAAGCGGGCTGCGCGCCGCAGCGGCGAGGCGCATCGGCCCGGCGCCGCCGGTCCGCCGGTTCGGCCAGATCGCGAGCTCTGGCTGCGCGAATATCTTGAGCAGATCGGGGCGGGGTCGCTTCAGTCGGATCTCGATGACCTGTGGCGTCATTTCGACGATTTCGTCGATCGCGGTGAGGAAGGGGGCGAGCGGATTGCGCGATTCCGACTCGATTTGATCGCGCAGCGCGGTGACGACCTGTTTCGCGGTAACGTCGCTGCCGTCCGCCCACTGCGCATCCCGCAGGCGGAAAATGTAGCTCATGCCGCCATCGATGACGATCCAGCGTTCGGCGAGACCCGGTTCGATTTGCCCGACCGCATCGAACCGCACCAGCCCTTCGGCGAGGGAGTCGGCATAAAGAAGATCGGCTTGATCGGCATGGCCGCGGCGCGGATTGATCAGCCGCGGCGGATCGCCGATCGCGCTGACGACGACGTGGCCCGTGTCGGGGCGCTGGTTGCAGGCAGCCAGCATGAGCAAAGGAGCGAGCGACAGGAGGATGGTGCGGACGGCGGGACTCGAACCCGCACTCCGAAGGAAACGGATTTTAAGTCCGCTGCGTCTACCGATTTCGCCACGTCCGCACACCGGAGCAGGACAAGCCCAGCAGAGCGACAAGGTCAAGCGTCATGTCGCTAAACAGGCGTCGCGATGGGCGCCTGGTCACACGTTGAGGCGCGCGCGCATTTCCTTGCCCGGTTTGAAATATGGAACGCGTTTCGCGTCGACCGCCACGATCTCGCCAGTGCGCGGGTTGCGCCCGGTGCGGGCATCGCGTTCACGAGTCGAAAAAGCACCAAATCCGCGCAATTCGACACGGCCATTTTGCGCCAGCTGATCGACGATCTTGTCGAAAAATGCCGACACGATCCGTTCGATATCGCTAGGCGATAGCTCTGGATTGTCGTCGCAAAGTTGCTGGACGAGTTCTGAACGGATCATCGAAGGCCCCCCAAGCGCCAATCGTTACGGGTTGATCTTTATCAAGAAATCTAAATTTTGCAAAGCAGTTCCGCATCTTCGCGCCAGGAATCCCTCCACAGGACAAAAAAAGGGGTGCCGTTACCGGCACCCCCGTTGAGTCTTGGTCGCTTAGTTCTTGTCGGCGTCGCCGCGCGCCTTCAGCGCTTCGCCGAGGATATTCCCGAGCGTCGCACCCGAATCGCTTGAACCATATTGCGCCACGGCCTGCTTCTCTTCGGCGATCTGCATCGCCTTGATCGAGAAGGTCGGCTTCTTCGACCGGTCAAAGCCCGACACCATCGCATCGAACTTCTGGCCGACCTGGAAGCGTTCGGGACGCTGTTCGTCACGATCGCGGCCAAGGTCGGTGCGCTTGATGAAGCCCGTCGCGCCATCGTCGCCAGCCTGCACCTCAAGGCCCGCATCGCGAACTTCGAGCACGGTGACGGTGACGACCGAGTTCTTGTTGAGCTTGTCGCCTGCCGCTGCGGTGCCGCCGACGGCGGGGCCACCACGTTCGAGCTGCTTCATGCCGAGCGAGATACGCTCCTTTTCGGCATCGATGTCGAGCACGATCGCCTGAACGGTTTCGCCCTTGCGATGCAGGTTGAGCGCGTCCTCACCCGAAACGCCCCAGGCGATGTCGGACATGTGGACCATGCCGTCGACATCGTTGTCGAGGCCGATGAATAGGCCGAATTCGGTGGCGTTCTTGACTTCGCCCTCGACGGTCGAGCCGATCGGGTGCGACGTTGCGAAGGCATCCCACGGATTGTCCTGCGCCTGCTTGAGGCCAAGGCTGATGCGGCGCTTGTCCTCATCGACCTCAAGCACGACGACTTCGACTTCCTGGCTGGTCGACACGATCTTGCCGGGATGGACGTTCTTCTTGGTCCACGACATTTCGCTGACATGCACGAGGCCTTCGATGCCCGCTTCCAGTTCGACGAACGCGCCATATTCGGTGATGTTGGTGACCCGACCCGACAGCTTCGCGCCGATCGGATACTTCGCCATCGCGCCATCCCAGGGATCGCTTTCGAGCTGCTTCATGCCGAGGCTGATGCGCTGCGTATCCTTGTTGATGCGGATGATCTGCACCTTCACCGTGTCGCCGATGTTGATCATCTCGGACGGGTGATTGACGCGCTTGTAGCTGAGGTCGGTGACGTGAAGCAGGCCATCGATGCCGCCCAGGTCGACGAATGCACCGTAATCGGTGATATTCTTGACGACGCCCTCGATGATCTGACCTTCGGCCAGGCTCTGGATGAGGCCCGAACGCTGTTCGGCGCGGGTTTCTTCGAGCACGGCGCGGCGCGATACGACGATGTTGCCACGCTTGCGGTCCATCTTCAGGATCTGGAACGGCTGCGGAATGTCCATCAGCGGGGTGACGTCACGCACGGGGCGGATATCGACCTGCGAACCCGGCAGGAACGCGACGGCACCCGACAAATCGACGGTGAAGCCGCCCTTGACCCGGCCGAAGATGACGCCTTCGACGCGTGCGGTCTTCGCGAATTCGGTTTCGAGCGTATCCCAGGCGGCTTCGCGGCGGGCGCGGTCGCGCGACAGCATCGCTTCGCCATGAACATTCTCGACGCGGTCGACATAGACTTCGACTTCGTCGCCGATCTTCAGCTCGGCCTTCTGACCCGGCGCAGCGAACTCGCGCAACGGCACGCGGCCTTCGCTCTTCAGACCGACGTCGATGACGGCCATGTCGTTTTCGATTCCGGTGACGGTTCCGTGGACGACGCGTCCTTCGAAACTGTCGGCCTCGCCGAACATGTCGTCGAGCATCGCGGCGAAATCATCACGCGAAGGCATGGATTGGGCTGGGGGCTGGCTAGCCATAAAGTGCGGTATTCCTAATCGTTTATTTCCGGCCAGTCGGTTGCATCCGACGGTCTTTAGGCCGATCCGCCACGCCGACCGAATGCCGGACGCGGCATCCGCCGGATCATGAAGCAGAGGCGAGACGCAAATGCGAAAAGGGCGCGAAGGCGATGCCTGTCGCGCCAGCCTCCGCAGGCACAGCCCGCCGGACCCGCGCGCCCTAGCGAAAAATCGCCGATTTGGCAAGATGGTGCGGCAGTGCCGGACGCAGTGCCCGGCATGGCATCCGCGCTATCTTGTCGCGCGTTACCGGCGGTTGGCCTCGACCGCCGCGATGGCGCGTTCGACGCTGGCTTCGATCGATAGAAAGCTGGTGTCGATCAGCACCGCGTCCGGGGCCATGACCAGCGGCGCGGACGAGCGGCTGCTGTCGCGCTCGTCGCGCTTGCGAATGTCCGCGAGCACCTTGTCGAGGCTGAGCGTCGACCCTTTTGCCTTCAGCTCGCTATGCCGGCGGCGGGCACGGATCTGCGGCGTTGCCTTCACGAACAGCTTGGCATCGGCGTCGGGCGCGATGACGGTGCCGATGTCGCGTCCATCGAGCACCGCGCCGCCTGGCTGCTGCGCAAATCGCTTCTGCCGTTGCATCAGCGCGGCGCGGACCAGCGGATGCGCGGACACGATCGAGGCCATCTGGCCAATCTCGTCGGTCCTGAGGATGGGGTCGTCGAGCAGCGAATCCTCGAACCCACAAGCGGCAACGCCGTCCGCCTCGATCGATGGATCGAGCTCTAGCCGCGCGATCGTCGCCGCGACCGCGCGATACAGCAGCCCGGTGTCGAGATGCGGCAGGCCGTAATGACGTGCCAGCGCCTTCGAAATCGTGCCCTTGCCACTTGCGGCGGGACCATCGACGGCGATGATCATGCCGCTTCCCCCGCAACGACCCCGATAAGTATATCGAGCGAACTGAAGAAACCGGGGTAGCTGGTCGCGATCGGCGCGGCATCGTCCAAATCGATCGGCGCGCGCGAATGCAACCCCGCGACCGCCATGCTCATCGCGATCCGGTGGTCGAGCTGGGTCGCGATCGTCGCACCGCCCGCGATCGCCTCACCCGCGCTCCCGGTGATCGCGAGCCCGTCGTCATATTCCTCGCACGTGACGCCGCAGGCGGTGAGCGCCGCCAGCATCGCGGCGATCCGGTCCGATTCCTTGACGCGCAGTTCATGGGCGCCGCGCGCGGTCGTGCGTCCGTGCGCAAAGGCGGCGGCGACGAAGAGCACCGGATATTCATCGATCATGCTCGGCGCGAGGTCCGCGGGGACTTCGATCGCCGACAGGGGCGCATGGCGGACATGCAAATCGGCAACGGGTTCGCCGCCGACGGTGCGGCGGTCGAGTTCGGTGATGTCCGCGCCCATCATGCGCAGCGCGGCGATGAGCCCGGTCCGCGTCGGATTGAGCCCGACATTGGCGATTCTCACATCGCTGTCCGGGACGATCGAGGCGGCGACAAGCCAGAAGGCGGCGGAGGAGGGGTCGCCGGGGACGGTGATCGATTGCGGCTGCAGATCGGCCTCCCCCGTGATCGAGATGACGCGGCCTTCGTTGGTTTCCTCAACGCTCAGCACCGCGCCGAACCCCGCGAGCATCCGCTCGCTGTGATCGCGCGTGGCGACGGGTTCGATCACCCGCGCGGTTCCGGGCGTGTTGAGCCCGGCGAGCAGCACCGCCGACTTCACCTGTGCGGAAGCGACGGGCAGCGTATAGTCGATCGGCACCGCGGGGCAGAGGCCGCGCACCATCAGCGGCAGGCGGCCGCCGGGACTTGCGGTGATGTCCGCCCCCATCGCCGACAGAGGCTCGATGACACGGCCCATCGGGCGTTTCGACAGCGAGGCATCGCCGGTGAAGGTAACCGTGATCGGATGGCTCGCGACCAACCCCATCAGCAGCCGCGTCGAGGTGCCCGAATTGCCCATGTCGAGCGCGGTTTCGGGCTGAAGCAGGCCGCCGACGCCGACGCCATCGACTTGCCAGACGCCATCGCCCCGCCGTTCGATCGTCGCACCCATCGCGCGCAACGCCGCCGCTGTCGCGAGCACATCCTCGCCCTCCAGCAGCCCCTCGATCCGGCTCGTGCCGACCGCCAGCGCCGAAAACATCAGCGCCCGATGGCTGATCGACTTGTCGCCGGGCACGCGGATCGTCCCGGTCAGCGGGCCGCGCGCGGCAATCGAAACGGGGTGGGGCAGGGCATCGGACATCGGTGCCGGGCTTTGACAGCCACCTTGTGCTATGGCAAGGCGCGCCCCACTTCGCTGGGGCCACCCCATACGAACAATCAATCCGAAAGGCACGATACGGCATGACCAAGCCGGAATGGGGCACGAAGCGTACGTGCCCAAAATGCGCAACGCGTTTCTACGATCTCGAAAAGGATGATCCGATCACCTGTATCGAGTGCGGAACGACGTGGCAGCCCGAACCCATTTTGAAGTCGAAGCAGCCCCTGCCGTTCGAGCAGAATAAAAGCGACGACAAGAAGAAAGCCGATTCCGACCTCAACGATGACGATGAGGATCTGGAAGTTCCCGAGGACGAGGAGCCGAGCGCGGACGACGAAGTCGATCTGGGCGGCGACGACGACCTGGGTGTCGAAACGTCGAAGGACGAAGACGACAATAACTGATCGTGTTAAGGGTGCGGCAGGCGGTACGAAACCGCCGCTTGCCAAGCCCGGCGCACCCCGCTAGGGGACGCGCCTTCCAAGCGATGTGGGGCCGTAGCTCAGCTGGGAGAGCGCTGCAATGGCATTGCAGAGGTCAGGGGTTCGATCCCCCTCGGCTCCACCACTTCGCGATTGGCGCTGATGGCATCGCGTCAAAACCCCCATCCTGTCACGCCCGATGGCCGTTATTTCGTGGTACGTGGACGATTGTGGCGCATGGCGGATCCGCGCTTGTCGGAGGAACGTCGCGCGGCGCTGGTCGGGGGATTGATGACGGCACGGCGGGCGGTTTCGATCGCGCGGCGGGCGGGCGATGTCGCGGCTGAGGACGCGGCTCACGCCGCCGTCGATGTTGCCAAGGTGGCACTTGGGGAACGCGGGCCGGTCTGGTGGGACGATGGTGCGCCCGACCTCAATCGTCACATGGCGCGGACCGGACCTTATGCGGCGTGGTTTGCCGCGCTCGACTGACGCGCGCTCATTCCAGGGTCGAGAGCAGATCGTCTAGCGCGACATGCGCGAAGGTCGCGAAATTGTCCGCGACGCCATAGGGCAACAGCAATGTCCGGTCATGAACCATGCCGCCGCAGCTATAAACGACGTTGGGAACATAGCCGTCGCGCTCCTTGGGGCTGGGATGGACCAGCGGCAGCTTCATCCGGCCGATGACGTGCGACGGGTCATCCTTGTCGAGCAAGGCCGCGCCGATACAATAATTGCGGACCGAGCCGACGCCATGCGTCAGCACCAGCCAGCCCTCGTCGATTTCGATGGGCGATCCGCAATTGCCGATCTGGACGAATTCCCAGAAATATTCGGGGCCGAGGATGACGGGGCCTTCGTCCCAATGCGTCAGCGTGTCGGAATAAGCGAGGCGGAGATTTTCGCTGTCCTGCCGCGTCAACATCGCATAGCGCCCGCCGATCCGCCGCGGGAATAGCGCCATGCCCTTGCTGGCGGCGGCGCTGCCAGTCATCGTCCGCAGCGTCATCGACCGGAAATTGTCCGCATCAAGCAATTCGCTGCGTGCCGCCGATCCGCTGAACGCCGTATAGGTGCCGTAATGACGAATCGACCCGTCGTCCTCGACGAAGCGGCACAGGCGCAGATCCTCGATCCCGCGTGCCTGGCTGTCGGTGACGGGAAACAGGATCGCTTCGGAAATATCGTCGTCGATGTCGCAATGAACACGCACGGTGCCGTCGCTGTCGTCATCGTCGCGGTCGATGTGCGGCGTGACCGCGATCTGGCTGGCCGGGGAGACGGAAAAGCCGTTGACCTTGTCCCACTGACCCCGGCGAAAGGTGACGGACGACAGATGCCCTTCACCGATCCCGCGCAGGCTCAGAAAAAAGGCGACGCCGCCGTTGGGCACGTCGGTGCGGGTGTCGTCCAGAACGATGCTGGGATTGAACAATGCCGCCGATTCGAAGGCGTATTCCTCCGAAAAATAGGCACCGATCAGCAATTGACGGTAATGATCGACCCCGGCGCAGCCGGCGGCTTCCTTCACCTCCTGCCAGCGTCGCAAGACGGTTTCGTCGGCATTGCGGTGGCGGGAGCGCAGATGACCCATGACGCGGGCGAGTTCGGTACGAAGGCGGTCCTCGTCGAGACCCATGACCCGCGCGGCGATGCGTTCGGGTCGGCTTTCGGGGCGATCGTCAAACCCATCGGGATCGCGCAGTTCGAACGGGCGGATGACGGTGCGCGAAGGATCGGGGCGCAGGATGACGTCCGAATGGGTCATGATGTCGGTGCCGACGGCCATGTCAGTTCCTCAGATAGCGCGGGAAGGTCAACGGACCGCGATGATTTCGAGCGCTTCGTCGCGCCCGTTGAAAGCCAGAACATCGCCCGCCTCGCCGCGCATCAGCGCCCTGGCGAGCGGGGCGGTGAAGGCGATGCGGTCCTGCGCCGGATCGGCTTCGTCATCGCCAACGATGTGGATCGTTCGCGTCCGTCCCATCAGGCGAATGTCGACGGTCGATCCGAACCCGACGCTGCCGTCGGTGGGAGCGGCGGTCGGCTGCGCGGTGGTCTGGCGGGTATGCCAATAGCGCAGGTCGCGGCGGATCGCGTCCGCCTCGTCACCCGTTGCGTTCGCAAGAGCGGCGTTGAGTGCCGCGATCCGTTCGTCGATCTGCGCCCGACCCCGGGTGGTGACGCGATTCGGCCCGGCGGGAATCGGCCGTTCGAATTTGGGTTCGAGATGTTCTTCATCGCTATCCCGGCGAAATGCCACGCTCATGCTGGTCGTCTTTCGTAAAACGTGCCGTTTCCGGACAGTAGCGGCTTAACCCTCTTTGTCGGGGTCCAAAAAGTAAACAAATCGTTAAGGTCGCATCATGACCAGACGATTAGTCCTCACCAACGAAGCAGCCCGTCATCCGTTTCGCGCGTCGCTGCCGCCGCCCATTCTTCCCAAAGTGCGCGACGACGACAATGACTGGAAATTGTTCGCGTTGAGTTTCGCGGCGTTCTTCACCTGCTTCTACACGTTCATCTGCTGATTTCGCTCAGTCGCAGGCGAGGTGGAGCTTCTGCGCGAGATACGCGCTGATCAGGCACATGCCCGCGACCAGGAACAGCATATCCTCGGGCGTTACGCCCAATGCGGTCACACCGATCACCGTCACCGCACCAATCACCATCGCGGTCGAATTGACGACATTGTTTGCCGCCACCGTCCGCGCGGTCTGATCCTTTTCGACCGTCGTCGTCAGGAACGCATAAAGCGGCACGACGAACATGCCCCCTGTAATCGCGATCGCCAGCAGCGACAGCATGATCGCAATGGCCCGCGGCTGCGCGACGAACTCCGTCCAGTCGTACAGATGCCCGTTGGCGGCGGGAATCCAGGTACGAACCAGTAACGAGAACGCGACGACCGATACGCCCATCGCGACGACGGAGGCGGGCGCATATTTGGCGGAAATATTCCCGCGCAACATCGTGTTGATGACGACCGACCCGATCGCGATCCCGATCGACAGCGTTGCGGTGAAGAGGGCGGCGACTTGTTGCGTCGTCGTCAGCACATTCTTCACGAGCGGTGGAAAAATGATGATCAGCACCGCGCCGATCGTCCAGAAAAAGCTGATCGAGACGATCGCGAGGAACAGGCGACGGATATGCATCGTCGCCGCGATCAGCCGCCAGCTGGCGGTAAAGGGGTTCCAGTTGATCCTGAGCGGCGGGCCTTCGCGCGGGGCGGGGGCGACCTGACGCCCGCTGAACCATCCGATCGCCGCGACGATCAGGACGCCGATCGCGGCGGTCCCCACCGAGATATAGCCTGCCAGGATCGTTCCCATCAGGATCGCCATATAGGTCCCGGCCTCGACCAGCCCCGTCGCGCCCAGCACGTCGCGATGCGGCAGATGCTGTGGCAGGATCGCGTATTTGATCGGCCCGAAGAACGTCGAATGCATACCGAGCAGGAATACGCAGCCGAGCATCGCGACGACGCCGACCTGGGTATAGCCGAGTTTCGCCATCATCAACCCGCATGCCCCCACCAGCATGATCGCGATTTCGGCGGTCTTGACGATGCGGATGATCCGCGCCTTGTCATGGCTGTCGGCCAGTTGCCCCGCCATCGCCGAAAACAGGATGAAGGGCAGCGTCGACAGCACGGTCGCGATGCCGTTGAACATCTGTTCGGCACCCGCATCGTTGAAGATGCTGTAGGTCGCGAACAGGACCATCGCCTGTTTGAACAGATTGT
>JAPKCG010000070.1 GCA_028823055.1 Sphingomonas bacterium | reverse complement strand
CGAATTTTCGCGCCTGTTCCATGTTCACGTCGCGACCGAACGCAGCTTTATCAGCTCTCATTGCGATGGTTCGACCTTCGAGACCTATGACTCGCGGATGCGAGAATTGACGGCTGACTATAGCGCACATGTCAATGCATGGACGCCGCCGGCGATCTTTGCCGATCAGCAGGGTTATTACAGCAAGACGCGCGCGCTGCAGCAGCGCCTCCTCGCGATGATGGAGTGGGAAGAACGCACGGTTTTCACCGGAAATCTGCGGAGCGCCGCCGCCTGACGGCGCTCCGCCTGACGCGCGTCAGTTCGTCTTGCCCGTCCAGCGATCCATCCAGCCGAGCACTTCGCGATACCATTGCCGCGAGTTATTCGGTTTCAACACCCAGTGATTTTCGTTCGGATTGACGATCAGTCGCGACGGCACGCCGCGCCTCTGCAACGCGGTGAACGTCGCCAGCCCTTGCGTATAGGGAATACGGAAATCCTTTTCGCCGGTTATCACCAGCATCGGCGTCTTCCACTTATCGACATAATTGACCGGGTTCCATTTTTCGAAGGCCTGCGGGTCCTCGTAATAGGCTTTGCCGCCATGCTCCCACTCGTCGAACCACAGTTCCTCTGTCTCATATGCCATCGCGCGCGCATCGAAGACGCCGTCATGCTGGACGATGCACTTGAAACGGTCCGGCCATTTCCCCTCGAACCAGTTCATCATATAGCCGCCATAGGACGCGCCAAGCGCGCAGGCATTGTCCGCCTGTAACCAATCGAACTTGTCGGTCGCGGCCTTCAGACCCTTTTGCAGATCCTCCAGCGGCCATCCGCCCCAATTGTTGCGGATCGCATCCTGAAACGCTTGCCCATATCCCGTAGACCCGTGAAAATCGACCGCGACCAAGCCATAGCCCGCACCCGCGAACACCGCCGGATTCCAACGGGTCGACCAGCTGTTGTTGCTCGATCCCTGCGGCCCGCCATGGACCATATAGGCGATCGGCACCTCGCCCGTGCTGCCATAAGGCTTCACCGCATAGCCCCAGACGGTATCGTTGTTCGCGCCTTTGAAGTTGAAACGCGTGACCGTCGGCATGTCGATCCCGGCGAGCTTCGCGGCGTTGACGCTCGTCAACCGCTGCGGCGTGCCCGCCCCCGCGACGCGATAGAAATCATCGGGCGCGGTCAGGCTGTTCATCGAGACGACGACACCCCTGGGCAACACGGTGACAGAAGAGACGTTACCCAACTCGGTCAGCCGCGTGACCTGTCCGTTCGCGGCATCGACGCGCCACAACGGATTTTCCTGCGTGTCCTGCGCGGTCACGTAGAGCGATCGCGAATCGGGTGCCCAGGCGATCGACCCGACCGACCGGTCCCACCGTTCAGTCAGCGATACGAGCTTGCCCGTCGCAAGATCGCGGATCGTCAACACTTGCCGATCGGCTTCATAGCCGGGTCGCCGCATCGCGAAATAAGCCAGCTTGCGACCGTCGGGCGATATGACGGGCAGATTGTCGGTCGCGTCATTGGCGTCGGTCAGGTTGACCGGCGCGGCAGAGCCATCGGCGGGCACCTGAAAAATGTCGAGATTGGTCGACAGCGGCTCCATTACCGCGGCGCTTGCCCCCGCCTCACGAAGCGCGAAATACAGCATCCTGCCATCGGGGCTCCACGCAATTTCCTCGCCCCCGCCGAACGGCTTCGATGGCGTATCGCCGATCATCGTGCCCTCGACCGCCTTGCCATCGCCTCTTGCCATCCCGCGATCGATCGGGAGCACGAAGAGCTGCGATCGCGTCCCATCCGCCCATGTATCCCAGTGGCGCACGAACATCCGGTCATAGATGCGTGCCTCTCCCGCCAGCGGGTCTTTTTTCACCATGGCAGGCTGCAGGCTCGGCGCGCCAGGCTTCCGGTCCGCCCAGACGACGATCCGGTCGGCGGTCGGCGCCACCTTGAACCCGCTGAAACCGCCGCCGAAATCGGTGATCCTGCGCGGCGAGCCGCCGGTGACGGGAATGCTCCAGATCGCATCGTTCGCGGCATAATAGAGTGTCGATCCGACGATCTGCGGATCGGTCTCGTTAACCGCCGGATCGGCGACCAGCTTGGTCGGCGCGGCACCCGCCTTGGTCAGGTCGAGGCGCCACAGATCGTACCGCCCCTTATTCTCCGCAAGGTCGGTCGAACGCTGTTGCCAGACGAGCCAACGCCCGTCCGCAGAGGCCGTCGGCGCACCGACGCGTTCGAACGTTTGGACGTCATCGATGGTGAGTTGGCGGGCGACCGCTGGCGTAGCGGCGATGAGCGCGATGAGGCTCGCGGCATAGAATTTTTTCATTTGCCGAATGAAGCAGATGCCGAGCCTCGCGGCAATCCACCCTCAGCGATCGACCGCTATTCCTGAGCTGACGCCCGCAAGATCAAGGCGTTCGTCCCGATAAAAAGCGTCAATCGCGTTGCGCGATGTTAGCTTGATCGTCGGCAGCGCCGACGTGTCAGCCAAGGCGTCGTATCGCCGCCGGTTGCGCGGCGTGACGACCGCAATGTGATGGATCATGTCCCACTTCACGCGCTCTCGGCCAGCGCCCAGACCGCCAACGCGATGGGGTTCGAACCGGCAGCGCCGGATATAGCGCCAAAGGCTGACCGTTACAGGCACGTCGAGCAGGAGCATGCCCGTTGCGCGCACCAATCGCTGCGGCAGGAAGCGCGTGTAATTGCCGTCCATCACCCAGCGGTCCTCGATCAGCGCTGTATCATGTAACGCCCTGAATTCGCTTGCCGGCCGCGGAGCCCAATCGGTTCCCGGCTGGTGATGCAATTGGTCGAGATGCACGGGAGCTAGTCCTCGCGCCCGCCAGATTGCCACCGCGAGCGTCGATTTGCCGCTATTCGACGGTCCCATGATGACGATTCGTGGGCCCAGATCAGCTAGGGTCGTCATGGCGCCGCGCCATCAAATAAAATGACTTAGCTGCTCTGCCCGGTGATTTTCTCGATCTCGCGCGCGACCAGCGATTCGACAAGGTCGGGCAAATTGGTGTCCAGCCATTCGCGCAACATCGGGCGCAACATCTCGCGGATCATCCCCTCAAGCGTCCCGTCGCTACCCGGTTCGGGTTTGACAAGCAGCTTGCTCAACGTCGCGAGCGAGTCGCGGCTGGCCGCGGCGGTTTCCCGCGACAGGATAGATCCACGCCCCGAATCTGCGGTCGACGCGGTTCCATTCGTCGAACTTGGTGCGGCGGCCGAGTTCAGACGGGCGGATTCCTGGCGCGCGCTGGGGCGTCGGTCGGCATCCCGTTCGGACGGGCGCTCAGGGGCAGGTTCGGGCATGGGATCGCTCAACTCCAATATCGGTTCTTCACCCCCCCGAATATCGTCGTTCCGGTCGTCGATCGCGTCATAGGCGTCGGCGACATCCTCGTCCTCTTCGATCTGCAACGGTGGCGGCGAGGGGCGCGGCGTGCGGCGGCCGCGTGGCTGCCCCTCACCCTCTTCGGCGATGATCCGTTTGATCGACGAGAGGATTTCCTCCATCGACGGCTCGGCGCTGATGTCCCCCATTTGACGCATCCCGTACTCCGACGCCGCCCTTATTGGCGGTTCGGCGAAGCAGCACCTGTCGTCAATGCCGGGTTTCTGTCAACCGGCGATTCGAGCACCGGGTCGAGCTTGCGTTCGACGGTGGCGTTTTGAGCGGGCGTATTCGCGGTCGAAACGGAGACCGCATCGGGCTCACCATCGCCGCCGAAATCGTTGAACTTGTTGCGCACCCGCTTGTAATTGAGCGTCGGGTCATAGAGCACGCCGCCCTCCAGCCCCAGATCGCGCGCCTCGGCCTGCCCCATCGCGGCGAGCAGCGCGAAACCAGCGACATACGCATCGCGCCGCGCGGTGACGAGCGTCACCTGGCTGTTGAGCAATTCCTGTTCGGCGTTGAGGATATCGAGGATCGTGCGCGTACCGACACTGTTTTCGGCGCGAACACCTTCCAGGCTCAAACGATTCGCGCCGACCGCGGTTTCTGCGGAGTTGATCACCTGTTGCGCGGACTGCCACATCGCGAAGGCCGACCGCGTCTGGGAAACGACCTGACGTTCGGCACCCGTTTCCTGCTCGATCGCCTGACTGCGCAACGCTTCGGCCTGACGAACCTGTGCGGCGGGTCGGCCACCCTGAAACAACGGCAGCGTGAAACTCACGCCCGCCGTCGCGGCGGTCGCGCTGTTGGGAATCGCCTGTCCGTTCGCGACGGTCGGGATCGAGCCCAGATAATTGATGTAGGTTCCGCCCGTTACGAGCGCCAATCTTGGCAGTCGGCTCGCCTTCGCGACGCTGACATCGTACCGCGTCGCATCGCGGCGCTTACGTGCCGCATCGAGCGTCGGATTGTTGTCGAGCGCGCTCGTCACCGCGCTTGCGGGCGAGTCGGGCAGGTTGGGCAGCGGTGGCGGCGTTTGCAGACCGTCGGGCGGCGTGCCGACGACCGCGATATAGTTTTCACGGCTCGAAATAAGCTGGGCCTCTGCGGACTGAAGCTGCGCGCGCGCCAGCGCCAGCCGCGCTTCGGATTGCGCGACGTCGGTGCGCGTCAGGTCGCCGACCTGAAACCGGTCCTGGCTCGCCTGGAAGTTGGTCGAAAGCACCTGAACATTCTGCTGGTTAAGCCCGACCACCGCCTCGTCGCGGATCACGTTCATATAGGCCGCGACGACGTTCGTGAACAAGTCCGCCTCGGTCCCGCGCAGCGTCGCACGCCCCGCCTCGACCCGCGTTTCCGCCGCACGGATCCCGTTCTTGACCGCACCGCCCGAATAGACGGGCAACGACACGTTGACCGCGGCATTGCCGAACCGGCTGGGGTTCAGAAAATTGTTGTTCGCCTGCACGACATTGTCCGTCACGCCGCCATTCGCATTGATCCCCGGCAACGCCTGCGACCGCGCGATCGGCACATTCTCGTCGGTCGCGCGCTGCGCGGCGCGCTGCGCGGTGATCGTCGGATTGGTTTGATACGCCTTAAGCAACGCTTCCTGCAACGTGTCGGCGTCCGCTGCCGTGCCCATCACGGCAAGTGCGACGCCGGCAAGCAATTTAAGGGAAGTTGCGCGCATCGTCAGAACCTGAAGCCGGAGGGTCGGGAGAAGCCCGGCAGAATGACGCATTCCGCATCCGCAAACGGCGCAAGGCCGAACCCGCCCCCGGTCTTGCGTCCGCTCGCCAGCCGCGTCAGCCCTTTATCGACCAGGCCCGACACGATGCGCCCGCCATCCTTAACCTGCGCGATGAGCGCTGCGGGCATCGTTTCGACAGCCCCGTCGATCATCAGGACATCATAGGGTCCGCCCTCGGCATGGCCTGTATCGAGTGGCCCATCGACGATCGTGACCTTGGCCTTGTCGGCCAGCGCCGTGCGGGCGACCGCGACAAGGGCCGCATCCTCTTCGACCGCGACAACCCCGGCAACGATCCGCGCCAGGATCGCGGCGGTATAGCCGCCCGCCGCGCCGATCAGCAATACGCGGTCGGTCGGTTCCAGATACGCCTCCGTCAGCAATCGCCCGGTCGCCATCGGCGGGTTCATCCAGCGGCCATCGCCCAGCGCCAACGCAGTGTCGCGATAGGCGATGGCGGCGACGTCCGCGGGCACGAATGCCTCACGCGGCACTTGCGCCATCGCGGCGACGACCCGCTGGTCGCTGACGGCGTTGGTCCTTAGCTGGCTTGCCACCATGGCATGACGCATCGTCTCGGATGCGGTTCGATCGGCGATCATGGTCATGTCGTCCCCTGTCGCATAGCTGTCTTAGCTGCGCAATACACTAAATGGTCGAAAAACGTCTATCGCGCCTGCGTGCACGCGCCAAGTATCGTCGGACGCCTTTTTTATCGGACGCCTTTTATCGGACGGGGGTGAATATCGTCGTGCAGGCTGTTCGCGACGAGGCTTTGCGCCTACCAGCGCTGCCATGATCCCCGACCTTTATCATCGGTTCATCGATTGGATCGGTGACGGCACCGGTCTTCCCGACACGGTACTGCATATCCATGCAGGGCTGCTCTTCCTGATGCTCGCGCGGGTCGTCAGCGGCCGTTCGCTCGGCAGCTTCATTCCCCTGTCGGCCGTCATCGTGGCGGAATTGACGAACGAGGTTCTCGATCGGCTGCATTTCCACGCATGGCGCTGGCCCGATACGATCGGGGACGTCATCAATACGCTGTTCTGGCCGACCATCATCTGCATCGGCATCCGCCTGCGCCCGATGGTCCCGGCGACGACAGGAGTTGACCCCGAAGACAAAACGACGCACTAGCCGCGCCTTCCACGCTCCGAGGCCCGATGGCGGAGTGGTTACGCAGAGGACTGCAAATCCTTGCACGCCGGTTCGATTCCGGCTCGGGCCTCCATCTGGCGACGCGGATCAGCCGACATGAGTGACTCGAACACCGATCGTGACGCCGCCTGTCGATGGCATCCCGGTGACGACGTGGCCGCGATCCCGATCCCCTATTGGGTCTGGCTCTTCCTGATTCTGGCGCTGGGTTATGATCTCGTCGGTTGGGCGCTCGGTTCCTGAGCCAGCGCGCGGCGGAGCATCGCGACCAGCGGCCGATCGGCGGGCGGCATCGGCATGTCGCCCATCTCATCGGGCTTTACCCAGATCAGCGCGTCGGCATCGATCGGCCGGGGCTCCCCCGCCCACCGATCCGTCCGATATAACAACAACACCAGATGACGCTCTTCATGCGCTTCGCTCGCAAAGCCGACCGGCACGACGTCCGCTGGATCGATCATGATCCCCAGTTCCTCCGCCGCCTCGCGAACCAGCGCGGCCTCGGGCCGTTCCCCCGGTTCGATCTTGCCCCCTGGAAATTCCCACAGCCCGCCATGATTAGCCGTCGCACGGCGTCGTGCCAGCATCACGCCGCCATCGCTCGCTATCAAAGCGACCGCGACGACGGGCAGCAAACGGGTGTTCATCGTGTCGGGATCGACCATTCGTTAAACTTCTCGCGTTAAGGCGGTGCCCATGTGGACCCGCCCTGCCCGTTGTCGCGCCATGCTGTCACGACTGAAGGCGGATAATCGCGGTGCAACCGCCGTCGAATATGGTCTGATTATCGCCTGCATCGTCATCGTCATGGTCGTTTCGCTCAACGGGCTTGCGGCTGTCACGACGACCATGTGGAACGACGTGTCGACCAAGGTCATCAACGCCCAGTGAGCGCTGCGGCGCGTCGAGGCATCACGATACGGTTCCGCTTTAATTCTTTCTCAACCCCGATCTTCTATTTCAGGGGTGCTGGTCCGGGGCTCCGGTTCAGCCGGGTTACTGAAGCTATCGAACAATGGAGACCGGAATGCAGACGATTCGCAAGTTCATCAAGAACAACAAGGGCGCGACCGCCATCGAATATGGCCTTATCGCAGCGCTGATCGCGGTTGCCGCGATCGCCGCGATGCAGGGTCTGGGTAACAAGCTGAGCTCGACGTTCAAGAACGTTTCGTCGAACATGTCGGCTACCTAAGACCAGCCGGGTTTACGAGAAATGGGCGGCGGGACTTCGGTTCCGTCGCCCTTTTTCATGCGCCGTTCGCCGCGCTAAACGCGGCCCATCGCCAGAAATTTCTCACGACGATCGCGGCGCAGCGTCGTCGGCTCAAGCCCCGACAGGTCGCTCAACGCCCCCTCGATCGCGCTGCCCAGCGCATCGATCGCGGCGGCGGGGTCGCGATGTGCGCCCCCCAGCGGTTCGGTGACGATCGTATCGATCACGCCCAGTTGCTTCAAGTCCTGCGCGGTCACCTTCATCGCTTCGGCGGCATCAGGCGCCTTGTCGGCGGTCCGCCACAGGATCGAGGCGCAGCCTTCGGGGCTGATCACCGAATAGACCGCATGTTCGAACATCAGCACGCGGTTGCCCGCGGCCAGCGCGACCGCGCCACCCGATCCACCCTCGCCGACGATCGCGGCGATGACGGGAACCCCGGCGGCAAGGCACGCCTCGGTCGAACGGGCGATGGCCTCGGCCTGACCGCGCTCCTCCGCCTGGATTCCCGGAAACGCACCCGATGTGTCGACCAGCGTCACGATCGGCAGGCCAAACCGATCGGCCAGTTCGACGAGGCGGATCGCCTTGCGATACCCCTCCGGCTTTCCCATGCCGAAATTATGGCGCAGGCGGCTGGCGGTATCTTCGCCCTTTTCGTGCCCGATCACCATCACGCGCCGCCCGCAAAAATTCGCGAACCCGCCCAAAATCGCCTGATCGTCGCCAAATGCGCGGTCACCCGCCAGCGGGACGAATTCGTCGAACAGCCCGGTGACGTAATTCTTGAAATGCGGCCGCTCGGGATGCCGTGCGACCTGCGTTTTCTGCCACGGCGTCAGCTTCGCGAACGTATCGCGCAACAGCTTGTCCGATTTCGCCTGCAGGCGTGCGACGTCGGTGTCGATGTTGACCGCGCCGTCGGCGGCGGTTTCACGAAGTTCGTCGATCCGCCCCTGAAGCTCGGCGATCGGTTTTTCGAAGTCGAGAAAGCTTGGCATCGGCGGCGGGTAGTCGCGCACGCGCGTCAGGTCAACGCGCGCGCACCTTGATGCCCGCCGCTATGCGCCCGCCGGTCTGGGCACGCCGCTCGGGGTCGGCGAGCGGATGGCGTGTATTGACCAGCTCGACGAGCCGTGCGCCATCGACATGCGTATAGATTTCGGTCGTCGCGATATCGGCATGGCCAAGCATCGATTGCAGCGCGCGCAGATCCGCCCCGCCTTCGAGCAAATGGGTCGCAAAGGCATGGCGCAACACATGCGGGCTGACCCGATCGGGCGGTATCCCCGCCTCCGCCGCCAGCGTCTTGACGAGTTGATAAAGCCGAACCCGCGACAGATGGTTCTTGCCCGACGGGAACAGCCACGCACGCTCGACCGCGACATGATCGCGCCACCGCGCCACCGCCGCCCGTGCGGGGTCGCTGATCGGCACCAGCCGCTCGCGCCCGCCCTTGCCTTTCAAAATCAGGAATGGCCGATCGGGCGCGATCGCGTTGCGCGGCAACGATACCAGCTCGCTGGCCCGCAGTCCCGATCCATAAAGCAGCTCGACAAGCGCCGACAGCCGCAAGTCCCGCGGGTCGATCGGATCGCGCGCGATCCGTGCCGCCAGCGTCACGAACAGCCGTTCGACATCGGCATGCGACAAGATTTTGGGCAAGGGTCGGCCAGTGCCCGGTCGCGGCAGCGCCGCACCGGGATCGTCCACGCGCAATCCCTCATCGACCAGAAACGCGAAAAATCGCCGCAGCGCCGCCGATTTCCGCGCAACGGTCGATCGCGCCAGATCGCGCCAGCCATGCGCGACGTCACTCAGTGCCGACGCATCCGCCGCTGCCAGCGCTCCGTCGCACGCCGCCGATGCGAGCATCAGGTCGCTGCGATAGGCCGACACGGTGTTCGCCGCCGCCCCCGCCTCCGCTACCAGCATTTCGCAGAACCGGTCGATCAGCGGCGCATCACCGCCCGCCGACCGCGCACCCGTCATGCGCGCCCGTTCCTCATGCACCCGTTTTTCATGCACCCGTCTCTCATGCTCGGGCGATCGCTTCCGCGGCGATCATCCGTGCCTCACCCTCCAGCCCGACCGCGCGCAAGGCGGTAACGATCCTGAAAAGCATCGCGGGTGGAACACCCTGCCACGTCGGCGTCTGCATCCCGATCGCGGCGAGCAGAGCCACCGTGCCCGGCTGATTTTCCCCCGTCGCTTGATCGAGCGCGCGCGTCCAGCCGTTCGTCGTGCCGATCCTGACGTCGAGCGATTTGGCCGCGCGTTCGGTATCCTCCGCACTCAGCCGCCCGAGCCCCGCCAGTCCCGCGAACAACAATCGCTGTTTCAGCTGTGCATTGCCCTCACCCGAATAGGACGACAGATCGCCATAGGAAACGCGACCCCGCGCATCGGGATCGGCGAGCAGGATCATCGCCCACGCATCGCTCCCCACCGGCACCGTCCCGCGCCAGCGCGCCGCCCCGCGATCGAGCCCGGCGGTCAGCATCGACGCGATGATGTCGCGATAATTGTCGATCTTCGCCCCGCGCGGCACCCGCACCGCGGCATGCGCGGTCAGGACGAGGTTCGAATAGGGGATCTCTGTCCCTGCCTGTCCCCAGATCTGGCGGAGCGCCGCATAGCGCGCATCCGCGGTTGGCGCGGTATAAGCGGTGCGCAGGTCGGCGGCGGTCGCGCCCGCGACGCGCGGCGTATCGTCGCCCTCATCGAGCGCCGAATAATAATCGACCAACGCGGTCGACGACAACACGCCCTGCGCCGCCGCCGCATTCGTCGCGGCAAGCTTTTCGCCCAGCGATATGCTCGGTGCGAGGGCATACCAATATCGCGCCTGCTCACCGGTGGACGAGAATAGCTCGGGCGGAATGGCGACCCCCGTCGCGATTGCCAGACCGAATCGCCAGATCGAGAGCATATCGACGCCCTGCCACTCGATCGTCACCGCCTGCCCGCCACCGGGGCCAGCCCCGACGACCTTTTGTGCCAGTTGCAGGTCGATGCCGGTCGCGACCCGGCGTCGCCGCGCCGCCGCGATCTGCGACTTGGCAGTGGCTGCGTTGCCCGACAGCGCCGAACACATCGCCTGCGCCAGCGTCCAGCCGCGCTCCTGAGTCGCTGCCGTCCCGTTCTCGACGAGGGGGCATAGTTCGGCGGGGTCGCCCGTCGCCAGCGCCGTGTTCATCGCCACTTCGAACAGTTTCGGCGTGTAGTTGGCGGTATCGACCCCCTGCACGACGGCGCGCGCCGCGACCGATTCGCCCATCCGCAGCAACAGCCACGCCCGCTCTGCAGCGAAATCCGCACCGTTGACGTTGGTGGGGGTGTTCAGGCTCGACACCAGCACCCGGCGCAGCAGGATCGACAGCCAGCGCGATGGCTGGGGCGCGGCGGTACGCCGCATCAGTTCGGACAGGAACCGCCCGTCGGCCTGCCCGAACGAATCGGCACGCATCGCGCCCTCGCGCGGACCCGCCGGACCCACCAGCGCCAGTGACCGCCGCGCAGCGAGTGGCATTTCATATTGCGCAAGGATCGCTGGATCGATCGCCGCGGGCGTCGCCTCTTCAGGCACCTCCTCACCGGATGGTGTCGCGGCCGTCGTGCTCGAATCGCCGGGACTCGCGGGTAATGGCTGCACCATCGGCACCGGCTCCGCGCCCGGCGCCGGTGCCGGCGTTGTCGTCGCCGGACGAGCCGGTGCTGAACCGGTCGCCGGGCGTGGTGGTGAAGTCGTCGCGGGGCGCGGGACGGGGGAAGCGGCGCGCGGCGGTGGGGCCGGCTCGCCATCCGCCTGGACCAGTCGCACGCGCAGCCGCGCGCGGCCTGCCACGGAGCTGTCGAGAGCCTCGACGTAGACGGTGTGTAGGTAGGCGGGCGGCTCGCCCTTGCACGCGAACAGGCAGGACGCCAAGGCGAGGGACCAGGAAACGGAAGGGGAGCGAAGCACTGCGGACGCTTGTATACCAAGAGCACGACGAGGTAGAGGGCGCTCATGTTTCGCTTGGACGGCGGC
>JAPKCG010000497.1 GCA_028823055.1 Sphingomonas bacterium | reverse complement strand
CTCACGCCGGCACGAACCTCAGCGGCCTCGGATGGGTGCGGCAGCCGCCCGGCAAGCCCGGTCGCAAGACGTTCGCCGTCATCATCCGGCGGCTAGCTCTGCTGCGCGATATCGGGATCGATCCCGATATCGCGGCAGGCATACATCCCGAACGCCTGCGACGCCTCTGTCAGGAAGGGGCTCGGCTGACGGCGCAACATGTCCGGACGCTGCAAGCAACGCGGCGCCGTGCGACGCTGGCGGCAACCGTACTCGAAACCATCGTCACGCTTACCGACGATGCGGTGCTGATGTTCGACCGCCTGCTGGGTCAGATGTTTCGGCGCGAGCAGAACGGTGCAGACACAGCGCTCAAGCGCGACCGGCGCACCATCAATGGTAAAATCCGGCTACTCGCCCGGCTCGGCGATGCCCTGCTCACTGCCAAAGTGTCGGGCGGCGACATCGGCGCCGCGGTCGAGGCCGTAGTTGGATGGGACGATCTCGGCCGTGAAGTCGATGAAGCCCGCAAGCTGATCCGCCCCGATGCCGTCGATCCCGTTACGATCGCCGCTACCAACTCCCCCGTCCTCCGACAGGTCGGTCCCTTGTTCATCGCCTCGTTCACGTTCGGAGCGGTCCCGGCCTGCCATACGCTCGCGCGAGCAGTCGCTATCATGCGCGACCTTCATCTCGGTCGCCTGAAAAAACTGCCGCCGGATACGCCGGTTGCCTTCATTCGGCAGGCCTGGCGTCGCGCGATCGGCCCCGGCATTCCCGATCGCAGAGTTTATGAATTTTGCGTCCTGGTCGAGCTTCGGGACAGGCTTCGTGCCGGCGACATGTGGGTCGAGGGAAGCAGACGCTATCGTGCCGTCGAGCAACAGCTTATTCCTGGCCCGGTATTCGCCACCATGCGGGCAGCCGGCCCTTTGCCGATTCCGGCACCTGATACGGCCGATGCCTGGCTAGCCGAACGGCGTACCCGGCTCGCCCGTAGATTGGCAGAGGTCGAGCGAAAAGCGGAGACGGATACGCTGGAAGATGTACAACTCAGCCTCGGCAAGCTGCGGATTTCGCCGTTGAAGGCGGTCACGCCGGCTGAAGCGGATAGCGCCCTTGCGCCGCTTTACGCCCATCTTCCCGCGATCCGCATCACCGATCTCCTTGCTGAAGTCGATCGATGGACCGGATTCAGCCAGTGCTTTACGCATCTGCAAAGCGGTCGGGTTGCCGATGAACCCCGCGCTATCCTCACGGCGGTGCTCGCCGATGCAACCAATCTTGGTCATACGCGCATGGCTGAAGCCTGCAATCTCGTGACCCAACGCCAACTCAGCTGGCTCGCCTCGTGGCATTTACGCGAGGAAACCTACGGTCGGGCTCTCGCCAGGTTGGTCGATGCCCAGCACACCGCGCCACTCGCCGCCCTGTTTGGGGCCGGGACATCGTCCAGTTCGGATGGTCAGAACTTCCCGCTCGATCGCCGTGCCCAGGCGACCGGTGCGGTCAATCCGCACAAGGGCGCGGAGCCTGCCGTCTCCTTCTACAGCCATGTCTCGGATCGCTACGCGCCGTTTCATTCCACCGTCATCTCCGCATCCGCGAGCGAGGCGGCGCAGGTGCTGGACGGGCTGCTCCATCACGGTGCTGATCTGCACATCGAGGAGCATCACGTCGATGGTGGGGGCATTTCCGACCATGTATTTGCGCTATGCCATCTACTCGGATTCCGGTTTGCGCCGCGCATACCGAATATCTCCGCGCGCCGGCTTTACCTGTTTGACGGCATCGAACCCGGCCCCGATATTGCGCCGCTCCTCGCGGGCAAGGTCGATGAGGGCCTGATCGCTGCCCATTGGGACGACGTGCTGCGCTTGGGCACCTCGATCCGCACCGGCGTCGTGAGTGCGTCAATCATGCTGGAACGGCTTGGCTCCTATCCCCGCGCCAATGGCCTGGCCTTGGCACTGCGCGAGATCGGCCGCGTCGAGCGCACCCTGTTCACGCTCGATTGGATCGAACAACCCGAACAGCGGCGTCGCGCGACCCGCGAACTCAACAAGGGTGAGGCCGAAAATGCGCTGAAACGCGCCATCTTTTTCCACCGGATCGGCCGTATCCGCGATCACGCATTGCAAGCCCAGACCCATCGAGCGAGCGCACTCAACCTCGTCGCCGGTGCTATCGTCCTCTGGAATACGACCTACATGCAAGCCGCCCGCATGCATCTTGCCAGTCTAGGCCGGTCGATCCCGCCGGACCTGCTGCAACACCTTTCGCCGCTCGGATGGCAGCACATCAACCTCACCGGCGATTATCTTTGGACCGACCCCGATGCGCCATCGCCGGCCCTCAGGCCGCTTCGCCAGATGCACGCCGTCGAAGGCCCGGCGAAACCTTAGCGTATATCTGGG
>JAPKCG010000496.1 GCA_028823055.1 Sphingomonas bacterium | reverse complement strand
CCCGGCGCAAGGGGGTGATGGACATCGCCTCGCTGCCCGGCAAGCTGGCCGATTGTCAGGAGCGCGACCCCGCCAAGAGCGAACTGTTCCTCGTCGAGGGCGATTCCGCAGGCGGATCGGCCAAGCAGGGCCGCGACCGTCACTTTCAGGCAATTCTGCCGCTGAGGGGCAAGATACTCAATACCGAACGCGCGCGATTCGACCGGATGATCGCGAGCCGCGAGATCGGGACGCTGATCCAGGCGATGGGGACGGGCATCGGGCGCGACGATTTCAACGCCGACAAGCTGCGCTATCACAAGATCGTCATCATGACCGACGCCGATGTCGACGGCGCGCATATCCGCACGTTGTTGCTGACGTTCTTCTATCGTCAGATGCCCGAGCTGATCGAGCGCGGGCACCTCTTCATCGCGCAGCCGCCGTTGTACAAGGCGACCAAGGGGCGGTCCGAAGTCTATCTGAAGGACGATGCCGCGCTCGACGAATATCTGGTCGAGGCGGGGGTCGGCTCGCTCGTCTACGAGACGGTGGCGGGACCGCGAACGGGGGGCGATCTGCGCTCGCTGATCGACCATGCGCGGCGGATGCGCAGCCTCGCGCGCTATGTGCCGCGGCGCTATGATTACGGGATCATCGAGGCGCTGGCGCTGGGCGGGGTTCTCGATCCCGCGATCGCGCATGACGAGCGTGCGAGCCGCCTGGCAGGTGTCGTCGGTCAGCTCGACGCGGGTGACCAGGATGCGCACTGGACCGCCAGCCTGACCGAAGAAGGCGGGCTGCATTTCGAACGGCTTTGGCGCGGGGTGACCGACCACCATATCGTCGAGGCGAAGTTCCTGGCGTCGGCGGAAGCGCGCAAGCTTCATACGCTGTCGGCGGAACAGGCGGACGCTTATGCGAAGCCGGGCAAGCTGGTGCCGCTCAAAGGTGGGGCGCAGATGGTCGAGGCGGGCGCCGACGCCCCGGCGGATGATGACGGCGAACCGGTGGTCGTGTCGAAGGGCGAGACGATCGTGTCACGCCCCAGCCAGTTGCTCGACGCGGTGCTCGCAGCAGGGCGCAAGGGCCTGAGCATTCAGCGCTACAAGGGGCTGGGCGAGATGAATGCGGAGCAATTGTGGGAGACGACACTCGATCCGTCGAACCGCACGATGCTGCGTGTGACGACCGAGGACAGTTCGGCGGCGGACATGATCTTCACCCAGTTGATGGGTGAGGTGGTCGAACCAAGGCGGGAATTCATTCAGGACAATGCGCTTAACGTCGCCAATCTCGACGTCTGATCGCCGGGCATCGTCGCGACGACGTGATCAGTAGATCCGGGGGTCAGTATATTAACGTGTCGTTCGGTGTGACGGGGATGCCGGCGACCGCCGGAGCTGCGGGTGCAGGTGCAGGTGCGACGGGGGCTGGCGCCGCTGCCGGTTCGGCACCGGTGCGGCGGGTGGAACGCGGCGCGTCGTAGTCGGTCAGCTGGACCGGGTCGTTGAGCGCGGCGTCGGCCAGCCGCAAGGCGCGATCATATTCGCGTTGTTCGCGGGCATCGACCGCAGCCCAGTCGTCGTCCGATTCAAAGCGCGGCGGCGTTATCGGCATCAGTGGCGGGTCGGCGGCTGCGACCGGATCGGCGTTGTCCATCGCGGGCAGGAAATCATCATGAGCGACCGCGATTTCCTTGGCCGGATCGTTCGTCCAGCTCGGCTGGGGATGCATGCGATAAAAGGGGTCGATGCCCCCGACCGCGTAACTGGCGGCCATCATCCCGCCCGCGATGCTGCCGCCCACCGCGCCGGCGATGAGCCAAAGCCTGGCAGCTCTATATTTGCTACGCCTCACACGTATCTCTCCTCGTTTCGGCCATGCTAATCGGTTGCCCGATCGAGGCAACCCCCGGTTAAAGCAGCAATTCCTGGGCGCTTGCCTTGCCGACCGATCCGCCGCCCCGGCGGCGGTCCATTTCATGGTTGGCGGTAAAGCGGATATCGGGATCGCGATCGGTCAGGAATGCCATCAGCGTCTCGTGATCGAGTTCACGCCATTCCTTGCCGCGATCGGGGCCATAGCGGACGCGCGGGATCAGGCCGGGGGTGCGTGACCAGTCGATCAGTTGCGCCAGACTCGCCTCGTTGAGTTGATCGCGCAGATGATGCGCGGTGACATAGGCATCGGGAAAGGCGCGGTGGATCGGCAGCCCGCGTTCGTGAACCAGACCATCGGGTTTGCGCCAATAGCGCAGCACCTGATTGGAAAAACTGGGGCTGTCGGGCCAGAGACGCAGCGCGCATTTCCAGGTGCAGATCCATTCCGCCCCGTGGGTGAGCGAAGACGTGCAGAATTGCTGTTCGAAATCGGCGCGATGCGCGGCGAGCGCGAGGCGGCGGGGTTAGGGGTCGAGGACGC
>JAPKCG010000069.1 GCA_028823055.1 Sphingomonas bacterium | reverse complement strand
TGGCGCCCGCTCGACATCACGTTCTTGAAGCTCTTTGACTCCCACGCCGCCGCGGCGATCCGCTGGGACAAGCGTCCGGTCAAGCCGACCCCAAACGCGGACACGCTCCCCGCGAAGCTGGTCGCGGCGATCATTACCCCGGAGACGCTTGGGTGACCACAATCTGGACCGTCGGCCATTCGACTCATGCGGCTGACGATTTCATCAAGCTTCTGAACGGCGCGGACATCACCGCGATCGCGGATGTCCGCTCCTCGCCCTACAGTCGGCACAATCCGCAGTTCAATCGCGAAACGCTCAGAACCAAGCTGCGGCAGGAGGGGATCGACTATGTCTTTCTCGGCGACGGGCTCGGCGCGCGATCGGACGATCCGCGTCACTATGACGGCAACCGCGTCGTCTATGCCCGGCTCGCGCAAAGCGCGCCTTTCCAGGCGGCGATCGACCGCGTCATCGCCGGTACGAAGAAGTACAATGTCGCCTTGATGTGCGCGGAAAAGGACCCGTTGACCTGTCACCGGACCATCCTCGTCGCCCGCGACCTGACCGATCGGGGCATCGCCGTCCGCCATATCGGTGCGGACGGCGAGATCGAAACGCATGACGAGGCGCTGGAACGGTTGATGAAGATGCTGAACATGAACCCCGACGATATGTACACGCCGCGCGAGGCCTCGATCCGGGCGGCGTATCACGAACAGGAATTGCGGATCGCCTATGTCCGCCCGGCGGAGCCGAGATCATGAAGATTTTCACGATCGGCTTCACCAAGACCGACGCACAGGGGTTTTTCGGCCGACTGCGACGGAGCGGCGCGCGGATGCTGGCGGATGTCCGGCTCAACAATGTGTCGCAACTGGCTGGGTTTGCGAAGCGCGACGATCTCGCCTGGTTCGCGCGCGAACTGGCGGACATGGACTATCGTCATCTCAAGGAACTCGCGCCGACCAAGCCGATGCTCGATGCCCTGAAAAAGGAAAAGGGCGATTGGGCAACCTATGAACGCGCCTTTCTCGACCTGATGGCGGCACGGCGGATCGAACGACACGATCCTGCGATGCTCGATGGTGCCTGCCTGCTGTGCAGTGAGGATACGCCGCATCACTGCCATCGACGGCTCGTCGCCGAATATCTCCAGGCGCACTGGCCGCAGGTGGAGATCATCCACTTGTGATCGGGCGATCCGGGGAACTTTGGCTTTGGCGCGCAAGGTCGCTAAAGGCGCGCAGATGACCGACTACACTCCCGACGCCCGCCTGCTCGCCAAGGCGGAGACGCTGACCGAGGCGCTGCCCTATCTGCAGCGTTATGCGGGCGAGACGTTCGTGATAAAATATGGTGGCCACGCGATGGGCGATCCCGAAGCGGCGCGCGATTTCGCGGAGGATGTCGTGCTGTTGAAGGCGGTCGGGATCAATCCCGTCGTCGTTCACGGGGGGGGGCCGCAGATCGGCGCGATGCTCAAGCGGTTAGGCGTCGAATCGCAGTTCATCGGCGGCCTGCGCGTCACCGACGCCGCCACCGCCGAAGTCGCCGAGATGGTGCTGGCGGGCAAGATCAACAAGGAAATCGTCGGCTGGATCGCGGCACTGGGCGGGCGCGCGGTCGGGATTTCGGGGAAGGATGCCAATCTCGTGATCGCCGAAAAGGTGACGCGGACCGAGCCCGACCGCAATTCGGGGATCGAACGTCATGTCGATCTGGGTTTCGTCGGCGAACCCGTCGCGGTCGATCCGTCGATCCTGCGCAATCTGGCGCGCGACGGTTTCATTCCCGTCGTCGCGCCCGTCGCGCTCGGCGCGGACGGCGCGACGTACAATATCAACGCCGACACGATGGCGGGCGCGATCGCGGGCGCGCTCGATGCCAAACGCTTTTTCCTGCTGACCGACGTCGCGGGCGTATTGTCGAAGGACAAGACGCTGATCAGCGACCTCGACGCCGCGAAGATCGACGCGCTGAAGGCCGACGGCACGATTTCGGGCGGCATGATCCCCAAGGTCGAAACCTGCGTCGCGGCGGTCGGCGCGGGGGTCGAGGCGGCGGTCATTCTCGACGGGCGGGTGCCGCACGCGATGCTGCTCGAAATCTTCACCTCGCAGGGCGCGGGCACGCTGGTTCACGCTTGACGGCCGCGGGCGGGGTGACGAAGCGGCGATGACCCACTAGATAGGTCGGGAAACCCCGTTACCGGAAGGCCTGCCCCTTGTTCGCGCTGACCATCATCCAGATTCTCCAGGTGCTGCTCGACCTCGCCTGGTGGATCATCTTCATCCAGTTCGTACTGTCGCTGCTGATCAGTTTCAACGTCGTCAACATGTCGAACAATTTCGTCCGCTCGCTCTGGTTCGGGCTCGAAAAGATGACCGACCCGATCTATCGGCCGATCAGACGCATCCTGCCCAGCACCGGCGGCATCGATTTTTCGCCGATGGTCGCGCTGATCGCGATCGCGATTCTCGACATCATCCTGCGCAATGTCGCGACGAGCATCGTCATTGGCGGCGCAGCCTGATCGCGCAAAAACGGCGTCTGCGATGCGCGCCTGGCGTGAGGGTGCGGACGGCCTGACGCTCGCGATCCGCGTCACCCCGCGCGGCGGGCGCGATGGGCTGGAGGCTGGCACCGACGACCATTTCGCCGCGCGGCTGGCGGCGGCTCCCGTCGACGGCAAGGCCAATGCCGCGCTGATCGCACTCGTCGCCAGGACCTTCGGCACCGCCAGGCGTAGCGTCACGATCGTCGGCGGCGATACCGCGCGGCTGAAGCGGCTTCACATCGCGGGCGACACCACAAGACTGGCAAAAATCGCCGCCAGCCTCTATGCGCGCGGGCCATGACAGCCACGATCATCGATGGAAAGGCGTTCGCCGCCGGACTGCGCACGCGGGTCGCCAACGCCGTGGGCGATTTCGTCGCCGCGACGGGCCGGCGACCGGGACTTTCGGTGGTGCTGGTCGGCGACGATCCTGCCAGCGCGGTCTATGTCCGGGCCAAGGGCAAGGCACTCGAAGCGACGGGGATGGTCGGGTACGAACATCGCCTGCCCGCCGATACGACGCAGGGCGCGCTGCTCAATCTGATCGCGGCGCTCAACGCCGACGATGCCATCGACGGCATCCTCGTCCAGTTGCCGCTGCCGTCCGGCATCGACAGCGATACGGTGATCGCGGCGATCGATCCCGAAAAGGACGTCGACGGTTTCCATCCGATCAACGCCGGACGGCTTGCGACGGGATTGCCGGGGCTGGTGCCGTGCACGCCACTCGGCTGCCTGATGCTGCTCAAGGATCTCGGGGAGGATCTGAGCGGTCTCGACGCGATCGTCGTCGGACGGTCGAACATCGTCGGCAAACCGATGGCGCAATTGCTGCTCCAGCAAAGCTGCACCGTGACGATAGCGCACAGCCGGACGCGCGACCTGCCCGCGCGCGTCAAGGCGGCGGATATCGTCGTCGCGGCGGTCGGCATTCCGCATTTCATCAAGGGCGACTGGGTCAAACCCGGCGCGACCGTGATCGATGTCGGCATCAACCGCACCGATGACGGCCTGGTCGGCGATGTCGATTTCGGCGGCGCGGTCGGCCATGTTCGCGCGATAACCCCCGTTCCCGGCGGCGTCGGACCGATGACGATCGCCTGCCTGATGCGCAACACGCTTGTCGCGGCCTGCCGCCGCATGGGCATCGAAGAACAGCGGATATGACGCGATGAGCACGCTTCTCGAACTCTATGTGTCCTCGCTGATCACTTTTTTCGTGGTGATCGATCCACCCGGCTGCGCGCCGATCTATGCCGGGCTGTCGGCGGGGGCGAGCACCTATCAACGGCGCAGCATGGCGATCCGCGCAGTCGCGATCTCGACCGCGATCCTGCTCGTCTTCGCGCTGTTCGGGGAGGATCTGCTGCGCGGGCTCGGCATTAGCCTGGGCAGTTTCCGCATCGCGGGCGGCATCATGCTGTTCCTGATCGCGCTTGAAATGGTCTTTGAAAAGCGCACCCAGCGGCGTGAGGATCGTGCGCAGAAAGTCGCCGACGATCCCGAGGTCGAGGATGTGTCGGTCTTTCCGATGGCGATGCCGATGATCGCGGGGCCGGGGTCGATCGCTTCGGTCATGCTGCTGATGGCGCGCAACGACGGGATCGAACGCACGCTGACGGTCCTTGCCGCGATGGGCACGATCTTGTTGCTGACGCTGGTCGCCTTGCTCGCCGCAGGGCCGCTGATGCGCGTGCTGGGGCAAAAGATCGAAGCGGTTATCACGCGGCTGTTGGGTGTCCTGCTCGCCGCGCTCGCGGTTCAGTTCGTCATCGACGGCCTGCACTACGTCCTCAAATAACCCGTCAATAATCGATCCTGAACAGCCGCAGCGGCGACCCCTTGGGCAAGGGCAGCGGCGTCAGCCAGTCGGGCACCTTGTCATGCGCCAGCTGGTCGTAAAACCCACCCGGGTCGCGCGCGCGATAATTGGTCGATTCGGCGGCGTTCGGGCAGACGAGCAGCATCGTCGCGCCATGCCGCCGCATGATCGCCTTCGCCTGATCGGGGGTGCCGCCGAACGCATGCTGGACGTCGAGAATCGCATCGCCGTTGCGGTGATACGGCCCCGCGATCGCGTCATGATGTGTCAGGACGATCAATCGGGGACCGAGGTCGGTGAAGGTGAAGATCGTCTGTGCGGGATAGAAATTCAGCGTCGACAGGACGCTCGTGCGGATACACCCGCTCGTCGCCTGATTGACGCGGCGGACATAGGCATTGGGTTTGTCGACGGGCAGATATTTGATGATCAGCCCCGCGAACAGGCCCGACACGATCAGGAATGCGCCCACCGTGCCGAACACCCGCACCGGCATCGATCCGTGGTTGAGCAACCAGGGCAGCAACAGCCACGCGATCGCGACCGATCCCGGAATCGCCATCAGCTGAGCCGCGGGCGCGACGCGCACCTGCCATAACAGCATCAGGCTGGCGAAGATGACGAACAGTGCGACGCAGGTCCAGCCGAGCAGTGCCCGTGTCCGCCGCGCCCGCCACGTTCCCAGCGCGACGCCGAAGACGCCGACGATCGGCAGCGCCGCCATCGGAAAGGCCAGACGGAACGGATGTTTGTAGATCGGCTTCGCCTCACGGACATTGTCGAGCCAGTTGCGCTGCAATTCGGGCGAGACCTGTTCGGGGCGGCCCAGGCATTGCGGAAAGAAATGCGCGAATCCGGCGACGATCACCGCGCCCGCCAGCACCGCCAGCCCCAGCCGCACCCCGCGGCGTTCGGGGTTGATCCACGCCAGCGCGAACAGCAACACCCCCGCTGCGACCATCACCGTCAGATAAACCGGCGTCAGCGCATCGCACCGCATCGCGTAATTTGCGTAGGAGGCAAACCCCGCAAACCCGAGCGCCGTCCCCCCGCCCAGGGCGACCGCATAGACCGCCAGTCGCGTCGATTCGCGCCGGTCCCAGATCCAGCGCAACGTCTGGATCGCGCCTGCGAACGCGGCATAGGGCAGCATTTCGAGCCCGATCGAAATCGACACCGCGCTCGACAGGCCGACGATCAGCCCGCCGCGCACCGGTTTGGGATCGCACAGTCCCGCCACGGTCAGGCTCAGCATCGCGAGCTGCCAGCCATGATGATCGATCCGGTCGGGCAGATACATCAGCATCGTCACCGACGTGCCGAGCAGGAAGATGATCGCGAGCGGCCAGGCGAGCGGGTGGACGAGCCGCCGGACGGTCGCGCCGATCCCGACCATCGTAATCGACAGCGGGATCAGCGGCGCGATCCCGCATGCCAGCCGCTCCGCCCAGGCATTGGTCGTGAACAGGCGGAAAAACAGGATCATCCCCGCGATCGGCAGGTCGACGATCCGGCTCCAGTGGATATTGAATCCCATCGGCGGATTGAGCCGGTAATTGGTGAGGTCGTACCAGCCCTGTCCCGCAAGCAGCCCGCGCACCTGCATCAACCGCATATTGTCGTCGGTATCACCCAGCGACAACCAGCGGACATAGCCCCAGTTCGACCAGACATAATAGACCGTCACGCCCACCCAGACGAGCAGCGTCAGGCGAATCCAGTGGCGGTCGAGCTCAGCCTCAAGCTGGCTGCGCAATTCAGGGTTCAAGGCAATCCGTCCCAACGTGCCGGACGAATCCGGTTTAACTCCCGCGACCATGCCCCTAATGCTTCTGCGATCATGAGGAAAGCGTGACGGTGCTGGCACAACGGATCGATGCGATGCGCGCGAGCGGCGTGATCGGCCAACTCGCGCGGTTCGGCGTCGCCGGGGCGCTGTCGAGCCTTGTCTATTCGACTGTGTTCCTGCCGCTCGCCTGGTATGTCACGGGCGAGCGCCTGTCGGTGATCGCGGTCATTCCGGCGTTCTTCGTCGCGGCGGCGGTCGGCTATGTCCTGCACAGCAACTGGAGCTTCAAGGGGCACGGCACCCGCGACAATCCGCGAAGTCGCCAGCTGAAATTCCTGATCGTCCAGGCGGTGGGCATGACCCTCAACCTGACCTTCACCTGGGTCGTCACCGGACCGTTGCTGCATCAGCCCGCCTGGGTATCGCTGATCCCCTGCTTCCTCGTCACGCCCTTCGCGACCTTCGCGCTCAACCGGCAACTGGTGTTTAACTGAATGGCCAAATTCGATGGATAGAATCGTTTACGACCGGATGGCGGCGCATGATTCGACGCATTGGTGGTATCGCGCGCGGCGCGATATCCTCGCCGACTATCTGACGCGCTATGGCGGCCTGCCCAGCGACGCGCGCATCCTCGAAATCGGCTGCGGCACCGGGCATAACCTGCCCATGCTCGCCAGGTTCGGCAGCGTCGAGGCGATCGAGATCGACCCCGCCGCGCGCACAATCGCCAGCGAACGGCTGGGCCGGCCCGTCGGCGATGCGCCGTTGCCCCAATTGCCGGGGATCGAGCGCGGGGCATATGACCTCGTCGCGGTCCTCGATGTCGTCGAACATATCGAGGACGATGTCGCCGCGCTCGGCGCGATGAAGTCGCTGCTGAAACCCGGCGGCAAGATCCTGATCGCGGTGCCCGCGCATCAATGGCTGTGGAGCGCGCACGACGTCGTCAATCACCACCACCGCCGCTATTCGAAGGCGACGCTGCGCAAGGCGATTGTCGACGCAGGGCTGAAACCGAGCAAGCTCAGCTATTTCAATTCGCTGCTCTTCCCGCTCGCCGCCGCCGCACGGATCGCGGGCCGGATGACGGGCCGCGACGACAGCGACGATTCGCCCCCCGCCAAGCCGCTCAATACGCTGTTCGAAAAGGTCTTCGGCCTCGAACGCTATCTCGTCGGGCGGGTGCCGATGACGCCGGGCGTCTCGATCGTGACGCTGGCCTCGCCGGATTGATCGAACCCGTCGGTCGGCGCGGCGGCGTTGAAGCCCAGCGTCGCCTGACCGCGCACCGGCCCCGCGATGTCCGCGACCAGATAGAGCGGGCGCCGCTTCGATTCGATATAGAGCCGCCCGAGATATTCGCCGATCATGCCGAGCACGAACATCTGCGCCGCCGAGAGTATGACGACGACCAGCATCGTCGAGGTCCAGCCCTGTACGGGTGATCCTTCGAAAAACCCCCAGGCGATATAGACGAGCAACAACAGCGACAGCCCGGCAAGAATTACCGAGGCATGGCTCGCAAAGCGCAGCGGTGCGGTCGAAAAGCCGGTGACCGCGTCGAAGGCGAGCCGCACCATCTTGCCGAGCGGGTAATTGGTTTCCCCCGCATGGCGTTCGGCGCGATCATAGGGAAAGGGCACCTGCCGGAACCCGACCCACGCGACCATCCCGCGAATGAACCGCGCCTGTTCGGGCAAGCTGAGAAACGCATCGAGCGCGCGACGACTCATCAGCCGGAAATCGCCGGTATCCAGCGGGATCGGCGTATCGGTCACCCGGTCGAGCACGCGATAGAATCCCGCCGCGGTGGCGCGTTTGAAGATCGTCTCCCCCTCGCGCTTGCGCCGCACCGCATAGACGACGTCCGCCTGCTGCGCCGCCATCGCGCTGCGCATGTCGGCGAGCAGTTCGGGCGGGTCCTGCAGATCGGCGTCGATGATGAGGATCTGTTCGCCCGAACACAGATCGAGCCCTGCGGTCAGCGCCAGTTGATGCCCATGATTGCGACTGAGATTGATCGCGACGAGATGCGGATCGGCGGCGCTCAATCGCTGCATCACATTCCAGCTGTCGTCGCGGCTGCCGTCGTTGATGAGGACGATCTCGAAATCCTCCCCCACCGCCGCCCGCGCCGCCGCCGCGACACGGCCGTGGAGCAGGTCGAGGCACGCGGCCTCGTTATAACAGGGGATGACGACCGAAAGGGCGGGGCGTTGCATGGGGTCACGCTGTAGCAACCCCGGCGCGATGCGTCACCGGGGTTGCTACAATGGTGCCAACCCGAAATCAGCCGTCGACGACAAGCTTGACGAGCATGCCGGCGCGCAGGATCGCATTGGCCTCAAGCCCGTTGAGCGTCAGGAAGCGTTCGCGCTGATAACCGGGATACGCCATCTGCCGCGCCAGCGTGTCGATCGTGTCGCGCGCGCCGACGGTGACGATCCTGATCCGCTTGCCCTTGATCGCCGCGGCCTCGCTTGCCGATAGCGGCGCGATGCTCGACAGCATCGATCCGAACGCACCGATCCCCTGACCCGCCGCGGTGACGACGGTGAAATACGGCGTCGCGGTCGGCAGTTGATAGCCGATGACCGTGACATCGACGGGCCGGTTGTTCGCGGTCGCCCGCACGCTCTGGTAAGCATAGCGCACGCCATTGGGTTGCGTCGCGACGGTCGGCGTCCCCGCTGTCGCACCCACCGCGCGGAGCTGCGCCGCGACGACGCTGCCGACATCGCTCGTCGCCGCCGCCGCCTTCATCTGCGCCTGACCGCCAGTGCCCGCGACCGTCACCGCATCGCTGCCATTGTCGATCGTATATCCCGCCGGCGCGGTGAACCGCATCTTGAGGTCGCGATGGCGAAATGTCTGGCCGTCGATCACCCCCTGCGCGGCATCGTCGTCATAAGGCATCCCGTCGAGCATTCTGAGATAATCGACATCCTGCCGCATCGAATTATCGGCCCGGCCCGTGCTCGCCGCCAGTGCGCGGGCGCGCTTGATCCGGTCCGCGCTGTTGGGATGCGTCGATGCCCAGCCGGGGGTCGCATTGGGGTTCTTGCCCGCGATCCGCGCCTCCAGCGTCGTTTCGGCGTCGAGGCCGGCAAGGATGTCGGGTGCGGCGAACGGGTCGTATCCCGATGCGGCGCTATAGCGGACGCCCAGCGTGTCGGCCTCATATTCCTGACCGCGGCTATAGCCCAGCGCATAGAGTTTCGCGCCGGTGTTCGCGATCGACGACACGATGCTGCTCCCCGTCAACGCACCCAGTCCGCTCGCGAGCAACGACCCTAGCGACGATCGCGTGGTGCGCTTCGTCGAATGACGTGCCGCGACGTGGCCGACTTCATGCCCGAGCACGAACGCAAGTTCATCCTGAGAATTCATCAGCCCGACGAGCTGGCGCGTCACGTAGATATACCCTCCAGGAATCGCGAAGGCATTCTCGACGGGTGAATTGAGCGTCGTGATCGTGAAATCATTCTGCGCGTTCGACAGGCCGGACTGGACCGCCACACGCTGACCGACACGCTGTACATAGGCAGCCTGCGGCCCTGTATACGCACCGCCATATTCGGCGATCAGTTGCGGATTGGCCTGCGCGCCCTGCGCCTTGTCGGATTGCGAAATCGACTGCGCCGACGCCGGAGCGGCGGCGGCAAGCGCGATCGCACTGATAGTAAGCTTGGCACGTGACATGTAAATCTCCCTGATCGCCGCCCAACGCGCGAAGAGGGAGAAGGTGCCGATACGGCCTTACGCCCGCTCCGCCGCGTTGACCGCGTCCGCCGCGCGCAGGGCGGATAACAAGCGCATCAGCTGGTGGATGTCATGAACTTCCAGGTCGATCATATTGGTGTGGAACCGCGCATCGCGGGTGTCGAGGCGCAGCGCGATGATGTTGATCTTGTGCGCGCCGATGATGCTCGACACGACGCCGAGCGAGCCGGGTTCGTTCTTCACCTGCACCGCGATCCGCGCGACCGCGCTGTCGGCCTTGTCGCCCCAGTCGACATCGGTCCAGTCGGTTTCGTCGTCGCCGCGTTCGGCCAGTTCGGCGAGCACCGCGCAATCGATCGCGTGCACTTCGATTCCCGCATCGGGCCGACGCAGGCCGACGATGCGGTCGCCGGGAACGGGGTGGCAGCAATCGGCGAGATCGAACGCGACGCCGGGCGTCAGGCCGCGAATCGAGATCGCGCTCGATTGCGGCGCCGTGCCCGCGACGTCCGCCCCCGCCGAACCGGGCATCAACGCCTCCATTACCGTCGCATCGGACAGCGTGCGGCGCGCGATCGCCATCATCAGCTGCGCCTCGTCGGTCAGATTGAGTCGCCGGAGCGCCAATTCCATCGCATCCGCACCGATGGCCGCAGGCAGGCGCTGGACGATATCCTCGTATAATTTGTGGCCCAGTGCGACCTGTTCGTCGCGTTCCTTGTGGCGGAGATGGCGACGGACCGCGGCGAGCGCCTTGCCGGTCGTCGCAAAGTTCAGCCAGGCGGCTTGCGGGGTCTGCGCCTTCGACCGCAATATCTGCACCTGATCGCCATTTTCGATCACGGTCGACAGCGGCACGACGCGCCCGTTGACCTTTGCGCCGACCGCCTGTTCGCCCAGGTCGGTGTGCACCGCATAGGCGAAATCGATCGGCGTCGCCCCCTTCGGCAACTGGATCAGTTCACCCTGCGGCGTGAAGGCGAAGATACGGTCCTGATACATCGCCATGCGGGTATGTTCGAGCAACTCTTCGGGGCTGCCCGCGGTATCGAGAATTTCGACGAGATCCGCGATCCAGCTATGCTGCGTATCCGCGCGAACCTTGTTTTCCTTATACGCCCAATGCGCGGCGAGCCCGAACTCGGCCTCGGCATGCATGTCCGCGGTCCTGATCTGAATTTCGATCCGCGCATTGTCGGCATGGATGACGCTGGTGTGAAGCGAGCGATAGCCGTTGCGCTTGGGCGTCGAGATATAGTCCTTGAACCGCCCCGGCACCATCGGCCAGCGGCGGTGGATGATCCCCAGGGCGCGATAACAATCCTGCACCGTCGGCACGATCGCACGAAACGCCATCACGTCGGACAATTGTTCGAAACTGATGTGCCGTTCGGCCATCTTGCGCCAGATCGAATAGGGGTGTTTCTCGCGCCCCTGCACCTCCGCCTCGACCCCGGCGCGGCCGAGTAACAGATTGAGGCCACTCGCGATCTTTGCGATCTTGTCGCCGCCGCCCTGATTGAGCTGTTCCAACCGGCGCGCGATCGATTCATACGCTTCGGGTTCGAGCTGTTCGAAGGCGAGCGTCTGCATCTCCTTCATGAACTCGTACATCCCGATCCGCTCGGCGAGCGGGGCATAGATGTCCATCGTCTCCTTGGCGATCCGCCGCCGCTTCTCGGGCTTGGCGATATGGTGCAGCGTCCGCATGTTGTGCAGCCGGTCGGCCAGCTTGACCAGCAGCACGCGGATGTCGTCGGACATGGCGAGCAGGAACTTGCGCA
>JAPKCG010000495.1 GCA_028823055.1 Sphingomonas bacterium | reverse complement strand
GTTGACGTGGGCCGAGCCGCAGCCGACACCGGTGGCGGGCATCTGTCCGGATCAAGTCACTGAGTTGGCGGACGGGAGCTGGTTATTGCCGAGCAATGTGCGCAGCGCCAAGACCGATCGCATTATCCAGAATATTACCGTCAGCCGCGACCAGGGGCAGACGTGGCAAGCACCGGTGACACTTTTTGATCACCCCGATTATCAGCTCGACGAGGTGAGTATTGTGCGCATGCCCACGGGCGAGTTAGTCGCCTATCAGCGCGAGGATTTGGGCAAGCCAGTGCAAAAACTGATTTCGCGCGACGAAGGGGCCACTTGGGACGGGCCTTATGATACACTAAATCCTGCGTCGATCGGGATGCCGATTGCGGGGGTAACACAGGACGGATTTGTTATGGTTACTGGTCGTTATGGCGTGCCCGGCAGCTGGCGGCCGAACGAAAGCACCGAGCTTTGGCAGACGCGTTTGGCCAAGCGCGGGATCGTTATACCCAAGGTACCGGAGACCGAGGCCTTTGTCGCCGATTTTGAGCGTGGGCCACACACGGCGGAGACGGCTGATGAACTGCTTATCGGCCAGGGCGGCGCATCGGTGCATACCTTCGCTTTCTTGGAGCCGGTGGAGAGTGCGTTGGCGACGGAAAAAGATGCGCAGAAGGGTGCGGTCTTGCCGCTCGACCTAGATGCGAGTCCTTTTGCCGATAGCGGCTACACGGGGTGGGTCGAGTATGAACGAGGGCGATTCTTGGTGGTTAATTATATCAACGATGACGCGCCGATGGCACAGATTCGCGGATATCGCTTCGGGCTGGAGGATTTTTGATCCTAAGTATTGTCGTCGTCGGCCCCCGGGCCATGGTACCTATACCATATCGCCCCATTCGTCACCGCTGCGAAACTCAAAACTGGTGGAAAGCCCGGCGTCGACCGGTATCAGGGCGCCGGTAATCCCGGCTGCATCGTCGGAGAGCAGGAACGCGACGGTGCGCGCAATGTCGGCGGGTGTGAGCAGTCGGCCGAGCGGGTTGCGGTCGGTGCGGGCGGCGAGCACGGCTTCGGGGTCGTCGGACTTGCTGAGGTGGTAGCGGAAGAGCGGCGTATCGGTGACGCCGGGGCAGACGCAGTTGACGCGGATGCCCTGGCGGGCGTGGTCGACGGAGAGGACCTTGCTGAATTGCGCGATCGCGCCCTTGCTGGCGCAATAGGCGGCCAGGCCCTGCTCGGCCATAAAGCCGTCGATCGAACCGATCATCACCATCGCGCCTTTGCCGGCTGCGATCATGCCGGGTAGGAGCGCGCGGGCACCGCGTACGGTGCCCATCAGATTCGTTTATAGGATTGTGCACCAGTCGTCGTCGCTCAATCCGAGGGTGGTGCCGACGATGACGGCAGCGGGCAACGATGGCTGCATATTTCCGACGGCGGCGACGGGGATCCGGCCTGGTCGCCGGATGGTGAGCAGATCGCCTTTACTTCGAACCGCGACGGGGATTCGCAACTCTACATCATGCAAAGCGACGGTAATGCAGCTGAGCGACTCACCTACGATCTAGGCAGCGTCAGCGGGGCGAGTTGGTCGTCGGACGGCGCGCAGCTGGCTTTTAATGTCGTCAGGGATGGGCATGAGCAAATTTACAGAATAGACGCCGACGGCAAGAACGCGGTCAATCTGTCGAATAGCGGGTGCAACGAGTTCGCGGTGCATTGGGGGCCGGCGGTCGGATAAAGAAATTATCGCGGGCTGCAGATGCGGTTAGAGATTGCATCTCCGTTGCCGATTTGTACCATTGTTCTGTGAATGAACTTCGCACGTTGGATTAGCACAAGGGGAGACTCAGCTGAGCCTCCCCTTAGTTTTTGCGATCGCGTGTCAGAGCGCGGGGCTCAACAGCTGTCGTTCCTCGTCGACGGCGGCGCGCCATTGCTGCTCTTCGCGGCGCAGCGGGCCGCCATCCGCGTCGTCCGCCGTAAAGAAGCGCAGCACACGCCGGTCGCCGGTCGCCTTTGCCTCCGCCACCAATGCCTGGACAAGCGGCGCGTCAGTGAAGTCGTCGCGATAAGGCAGGCCGGCGCGCACGACGAAGGAGGTGACCATGTAGCGCCAGGCGCTGTCTGCGTGGTTGAGCGAGCCGGAGTGCAGCATGTCGCAGTGGAAGAACACCGCGTCGCCCGCTTTGGCGTCCACCGGCACCACCGCCTCCTCCTCCTCGGCGCTGACCGGCTTGTCGCCGAACGCGGAGCGGTGCGAGCCTGGAACAACGAGCAGCGGCCCCCCTGGGCCGTCCATGTCCTGCAGGTAGCAGAGCATGTGCGCGGCGAGCGGCGGCGTAGCCGGCTGGCTACCATCCGCAAGGTGCCGTCGCCAGTCACCCTGCCACATGCTATGATGAGAGTACGCATCGCGGTGCCAGACTGCAG
>JAPKCG010000068.1 GCA_028823055.1 Sphingomonas bacterium | reverse complement strand
TGCCGGGGTGCGCGTCTGGTTCTGAAGCCCCCCCCCGGTCTTGTCAGGCGGTCGTGTCATGCTGTCGTGTTCGGCGAGATTGTGTATGACGCCGCAATGGCCAAAACCGAACCCGCACTGGAATCGTCGAGAAACTGCTGGCGCATCGAGCAGGCCGACAAGGCGACCGTCATCATCGATGCGGAGGATTATTTTCACCGCGCGCGGGAGGCGATGCTGGGCGCGCGCGATCAGCTCCTGCTGGTCGGGTGGGATTTCGATGGCCGGATCAAATTGGTCTATGACCATGAAGACGAAGGCCCTGCGCAAGTCGGGCCGTTCATCGAATGGCTGGTCAGGAAAAGCCCGTCGTTGTCGGTGTATCTGCTGCGCTGGGATACCGGGGCGCTGAAGTCGCTGTTCCGCGGCAATACCGCGCTGACGCTGTTGCGCTGGGTGCGCGACAGGCAAATTCACGTGAAGCTCGACGGGCATCATCCGCCTGCCGGGTCGCATCATCAGAAGATCGTCGTTGTTGACGACTGCCTCGCCTTTTGCGGGGGCATCGACATGACCGGCGACCGCTGGGACACGCGCGATCATGACGATGTCGAACCGCGCCGGATCGAGCCCGACGGCACGCCCTATGGCCCTTGGCACGACGCGACGACCGCGCTGAGCGGGCCGGTCGCGAAGGCGCTGGGCGAATTGTGTCGTGAACGCTGGGCGCGGGCTGGCGGCGGCGAACTGCCCGAACCGTCACCGCGCGACGCGTGCTGGCCGGGCGATCTCGACGTCGATTTTACCGATTGCAGCGTCGCGATTTCGCGGACGATGCCCGAAATGCCCGACACCCCGCCGGTGTTCGAGATCGAGCAGCTCTATATCGACCTGATCGCGCGCGCGGAGCACTGGATCTATGCCGAGAGCCAGTATTTCGCATCGCACCGGGTCGCCAAGGCGATCGCCGCGCGGCTGGAGGAAGATGATGGCCCGGAAATCGTCATCATCAACCCGGTGACTGCCGAGGGATGGCTGGAACCCATCGCGATGGATACCGCACGCGCGCGGATCATCGAGGCGCTGCGGCGGCATGACCGTCACGACCGGCTGCGGCTATATCATCCGATGACGCGGGGCGGACAGCCAATCTATGTCCATGCCAAGGTCACGATCATCGACGGCGAAATCCTGCGGGTCGGGTCGTCGAACTTCAATAACCGGTCGATGCGGATCGACAGCGAGTGCGATGTCACGATCGATTCGACGCGGTCCGAAAACGCGCATTGCACCGATACGGTGCGCGCGGTGGCGTTCAACCTGCTGGCCGAACATCTTGGAACGAGGGCCGCGACGGTGGAGGCGAGCCTGGCGCAGACGGGGTCGCTGATCGCGGCGATCGAGCGCAACAATCGGGTCGGCCAGCGTCATCTGAAACGCTATGAGATGCCCGAATTGAACGGGGTCGAAGAGGCGCTGGCGGACAATCAGATCCTCGATCCCGAAAATCCCGACGAGATGGTCGAGGTGATGCAACGCAAGCAGTTGTTGCGCGGGCTGAAATCGGTGCGCGAACGCCCGATCGCACAACCCGCGACACTGGCATTGCTGGGCGTCGGGATCGTCGCGGCGGCGGTGGGCGGACTGTTCCTGGGCCGCCGAAAACCGCGCGATTAACCCACGCGATTGGCGATCAAATCGTCGACGACGCCGGGATCGGCGAGCGTCGAGGTGTCGCCGAGCGTCGATGTGTCGCCCTCCGCGATCTTGCGCAGGATACGGCGCATGATCTTGCCTGACCGGGTTTTGGGGAGCGCGGGCGCGAACTGCAATTTGTCGGGCGCGGCGATCGGGCCGATTTCCTGGCGGACCCACGTGACCAGGGTCGCACGTAGATCGTCGTCGGCCGCGACACCGTTGTTGAGCGTGACATAGGCGTAGATGCCCTGGCCCTTGATGTCGTGCGGCATGCCGACGACCGCAGCCTCCGCGACGGAATCGTGCGCGACCAGCGCGCTTTCGACTTCGGCGGTGCCCATCCGGTGGCCGCTGACGTTGATGACGTCATCGACCCGGCCGGTGATCCAGTAATAATCGTCTTCATCGCGGCGGCAGCCGTCGCCGGTGAAATACTTGCCCGGATAGGTCGTGAAATAGGTCTGGAAAAAACGTTCGTCGTCGCCCCAGACCGTCCGCATCTGACCGGGCCAGCTTTGCGTTATGCACAAATTGCCCTCGGTCGCGCCGTCGAGAACGGTGCCCTTCTCATCGACGAGTTGCGGGAAGACGCCGGGGAAGGGCTTGGTCGCGGAGCCGGGCTTGAGATCGCGCGTGCCGGGGATCGGCGCGATCAGGATGCCGCCGGTCTCCGTCTGCCACCAGGCGTCGATGATTGGGCAGCGGCCATCGCCGGCGACCTCGTAATACCAGCGCCATGCCTCCGGATTGATCGGTTCGCCGACCGAACCGAGCAGGCGCAGCGAGGAACGGTCGGTGCGCTTCACGAAGTCATCGCCGTCCTTCATCAGCGCGCGCAGCGCGGTGGGGGCGGTGAAGAGCGTCGTCACCCGATGCCGGTCGACGACCTGCCAGATGCGGCTGGCGTCGGGCCAATTGGGGAGCCCTTCATACATCAGCGTCGTCGCGCCGTTCGCAAGCGGGCCGTACAGGATATAGGTGTGACCGGTGACCCAGCCGATGTCGGCGGCGCACCAGAAGACTTCGCCGGGAGTGTAGTCGAAGGCGAGTTCATGCGTGTAGCTTGCCCAGAGCAGATAGCCCGCGCTGGAATGGAGCACGCCCTTGGGTTTGCCCGTCGAGCCGGACGTGTAGAGGATAAATAGCGGGTCCTCCGCCGCCATCGGTTCGGCGGCGCAGTCGGTCGAAACCTTTGCGGCTTCGTCATGATACCACACGTCGCGCGGGTGCATCGTGACATCGCCGCCCGTCGCCTTGACGACGATGACCTTGGCAAGGCCCGGCGCCTTGTCGGCGGCGGCATCGACATTGGCCTTGAGCGGCACGCGCTTGCCGCCGCGACGGCCTTCGTCAGCGGTGATGCAGAGCGTGGAGCCGCAATCCTCGATCCGGCCTGCGATGGCATCGGGGGAGAAGCCGCCGAAGACGACCGAATGGATCGCGCCGATCCGCGCGCAGGCGAGGACCGCGAACGCTGCTTCAGGGATCATCGGCAGATAGATGGTGACGCGATCGCCTTTGGTCACGCCCTGGCTTTTGAGGACGTTGGCGAAGCGGCAGACCTCTGCGTGGAGTTCGCGATAGGTGAAGCTTTTGAAAGCTTCGCCGGGCTCGTCGGGTTCCCAGATGATTGCGACGGTGTCGCCGCGTTCCGCCAAATGCCGGTCGAGACAATTGGCGGCGACATTGAGCCTGCCGTCCTCGAACCATTTGATGTGGAAATCATCGGCATCGAACGACCAGTTACCCGCGATGGCCGGTGCGGTCGTCCAGTCGAGGCGCTTTGCCTGTTCGAGCCAGAAGGTTTGCGGATCGGCGGCGGCATCGGCGTAGAGTTTCCCATACTCCGCCGCATCGATCGACCAGTCCCCCGTCACGGGATAGGTTTTGCGGATCGGGTGGGCGGCGTCGGTCATGTCGTCTCCTCTCACTTCAGCGCAGGCGGATGCCGATCCACAGCGTCCGCGGGGTGCCAAGGTCGATCGAGCCGCCTGAATTGCGTGTCACGATCGCCTCATCAAACAGATTTTCCGCCCGGCCCGTCAGCGAAACGTGGGGCGTCAGCGGAAGCTCCGCCACCGCATCGAGCGTTGTCGCAGGAGGCAGCACGTTGGTTTCGAGATCGTCTTCATATTGCCGACCGACATAGCGCAACGTCGTCGAAAGCAGCAATCCCGTTGGCGCGCGCCAGGCGAGCGTCGCGCTGGCGGCATGGCGCGGGCTTTGCGCGGGCGATTTGCCGTCAAGCGCGACGGCGATGCCACTGGCGCGGACCTGCGCGTCGTTGAGTGCATAGCTGGCGTTCAGCGATAGCGGTCCGTGGGTGATCCCGGCGCTCGCCTCGATCCCGCGAACGGTGACGGCATCGACGTTGCGCCGCCGACGCAACACGGGAGTCAGCGTGACGTTGGCAATCGCGTCGTCGAGCCGGTTGGCAAAGGCGGTGAGCGCGATCGCGACGCCGGGCAGCGGCGTGACGTCGACGCCGACCTCAACACCCTTGAGCTTTTCGAGCTTCAGCGCGGCATTGGCCTCGGTCAGGATCGGAAAGACGGTGAACGGGCGGTACAGTTCGTTGAGCGTGGGTACGCGAAATCCGGTATAGCCCGCCGCGCGGAGGCGGACGATATCGGTCGCGCGATAGACGGCCCCGGCGCGCGCCGTCGTCGCGACGCCGCTGCGGTCGGCGAAGCGGTCATTCGCCGTCAGTGCGCCGACGGGACTGCGTTCCTGGAAAAAACCGTTGCCGATCGTCCAGCGATCGACCCGCGCGCCGCCGGTCAGGATCAGCCGTCCATGCGTCCAGTCATTCTCGACGAACGCGCCCAGCGTTGCGGTGTCGCCACCTGCATGGCGCGCGGCGGTGAGGCGACCGGTCAAACCGCTATAGGCATCTTCGAACAATTCGCCCTCAGCGGCGCGGGCATCGATGCCGATGCGCAGCACATGCGCGGTGCCGACGGGCGGGCGTATTTCGATCTTGCCGCCGAAACCGGTCGAGGGGGTGTTACGCTGATCGAGCACGAGCCGGAAACTGGTCGCGCTGATGACCTTGTTCGTGAAATTGCGCGCCTGGACATAGGCAAGCGCGTCGATTGCCCAGGCACCGCGATGGATCAGGCGGATGCTGGCGTCCTGACCGTCTGAACTGCTGTCCGCACCGCGAAAGCGTAGCGTGCGATTGTCGCGGAAGACCAGCAATCGCGCCTGCAGCTCGGTATCGGCATCGATCGGTGCGACACTGCGCAGGCCGAGCGAATAATCGCGATAGCGCGCGCGCGCATCGGCGGGACCGCGCTGGTCGGCGGGTGTGGTGTAGAAACCGTCGCCACGCTCGAACCGGCCCGACAGCGAGACATAGCCTGTGCCGAGATCGGGGCCGAGGTCGGGGGTGACGCTGGCGGTGATTTGCTGCGCATTGCGGCTGCCGTAAAAGGCCGAGCCGTCGATAAGGGGCAGATCGGTGCGTGCGGCGCTGACGAGTTCGATCGTCCCTGCCAGCGCGCCCGCGCCGAAGGCGCCCGCGCCGCCGCCGCGCGTGATCCGGACTCCGCCGAGCCGGTCGGGGACGAGCGCGTTGAAGGGGATGTAGCCGAAAAACGGGTCGGCCTGAGGCACGCCGTCGAGCAGGACGAGCGCGCGGCTGGTGGCATTGCCGCCGAGCGCGCGCAGCGTCACGCCCTGCGCCGACGGGTTGGCCGAGCGGCTGTCGGCGCGGCGGAATTGCTGCAGCCCCGCGACATCCTGAAGCACATCCTCGATCCGCCCCGAGGCGTTGTCGATGAGGCGGACGCGGGTGATCTCGGCAACGCCATAGGCCGGCGTTCCCGGCGGCAGATCGAGCCCGCGGCCCAGCACGACGATGTCACGCGTGGCATCGTCGCGTGATTCCATTGCCTTCGATTCCGTGGCCTGCATCGTCGCCGATTGGGCAGCCGCAGCGGCGGGGATCGCCAAGGCGATAAAGGGCGCAAGGCAGAAACGGTGCGGCATGGTCAGATCGTCGGTATCCGATGGGAGAATTGGCGATGGGAGTGGGCCTGGGGCTGGCTGCGGTGCCGGCCGATACCATCGCGATCGCCAATCCGAAACAGCGCTGGCGTATTATAGTCGCATCACAGCGCTCACCGGCTCCGCCGACTGACGCAGCGCGTAGCGATACATGATTCTGTTTTTAGTTAACTCATGTTAATGCGGTTCATGCCGAAGCGGCCATACGGGTTGTGGTCGGAAAGTCGCCGGTCATACGAAGGCGTCGATCCGAATATGCCGCAACCGATCAATGCTGCTGCTGACATGTCACCGTTGCACAAACCGAAAATACTAATCATCGACGATGACCCGATGCTCTGCGATATGCTCGCCGACCTGTTTACCGATCGTGGGTTCGAAGCGGAATGTCGCCACGACGGCGGGGAGGCAGCCGGTGCCGTCTGGGATTTTCATCCCGATATTCTCGTGATCGATTCGGTTCTGCCGCACACCCCTGGGGTCGAGGTCGTCAAGCAGATACGAGCGGTAGGCCTGATCAGAAATCTGCCGATCGTCGTCATCAGCGGCGTTCATGGGCAACGGCCCGAACAGACCGCGATGCGCGCGGGCGCAAACGCATTTTTGCGCAAGCCGTTCGACCTTGAGGACATCGTTGCGCTGGTGCAGCGGTTGCTGGCCGAGGTGCGGCCCGCGCAGTGATTGCGTCAACGCCGACTTAACCACAACGCCCTAATTGATCGTGTGAGCGTATACGGTTGATGAGGAGCGCCGATTGTTGCGCAGCGCGCGAAACCCCTGTTCGGCCCACAAACCGTGCCACCCGTCTATCGCGGCGTTTGCCGGCGTCGTGCTGATGCTGATCGTCGCGGGGGTGTCGGGGCAGGATTATAACTGGGATTTGCTCAATTATCATTTCGCCTCCCCTGAGTTGTTGCTGAGCGGGCGGTCCGAGGTCCATGTCGCGCCGTCGGGGTTGCAATCATGGTTCAATCCGATCGGGTACATCCCAGCCTATCTCATGATCGAGCATCTGCCGCCATGGCTGGCGTCGGCGTTGCTGGCGGCGGCGGTCGGGCTCAACGCACCGCTTATCTACCTCATCGCGGATCGGGTCGGTGCGGGGCTTGGCGGGGCAGGTTTGGGCGGGGCAGGTTTGGGCGGGGTGGCGCGCGTCCGCAGCAATTATGCCTGTGTCGCGATCGGGATGAGCGGGGCGGTGGTGTTCAGCGAGGCGGGGACGAGCTTTCTCGACTGCACGCTCAGCATCGCGGTGCTGGGCGCGGTGCTGGCGGCGATAGACGCGGTGCGCGCGATCGAGCGGACGCGGGCGATGCGGCTCTTCGCGGTATCGGGCGCGCTGCTCGGCATGGCGTGCGGGTTGAAGCTTACCATCGCGGTGTTCGCTGTCGGAATGGCGGTTGCGGTCGGGTTGCTCGTGCTGTTCCGTTACTTATCGCCGTTGACGATCGTCATGCTGGCGATGGGCGGCGCCATCGGCTTTGCGCTGACCGGCGGCTGGTGGGCATGGCGGATGTGGGACATGTTCGGCAACCCCGTTTTCCCGATGTTCAACGACATGTTCGCGTCGCCCGCCGCGCCTGCGGTTGCGACGGTCGATACCACCTATCTGCCGCAGGGCTGGGCGGGTATCGTCACCTATCCTTGGCATTGGCTGATCGGCGATACGATGCCGGGTAGCGAGATCGCGCTGCGCGACCGACGCTATCCCGTCGCCCTGGTCGTGAGCCTGATCGTTGCGGTGATGGCGGTCAGGAAGATTCGCGTGAGGCAGCAGGCGGCGGCGTTGCTCGTCGCGTTGTTCTGCCTCGCCTCGTATCTTGTCTGGCTGTTCGCGTTCAGTATCCTGCGCTATCTTGCGCCGATCGAGATGCTGGCTGGCGTCGCGCTGCTCGCGGGGTTGCGGATGCTGCCTGCGAAAATGGCGCAGCATATCGGCGTCGTGATGATTGGCGCGGCATTGCTGCTGTCGCTGACGACGCGGCATGAGGTGTGGGGCCGGGCGCGCTTTGGCGGCGACTGGTTCGGGGTCGGGGGGATCGACGCGATCCATCGACCGAATACGGTCTATGTCCTGCCGGGTGACACGCCGCTCGGTTTCATGATTCACCTGTTTCCCGACGATGCGCGGTTCATGCGGATCGGGGGCACGTTTCCGTTGAGTATCGACGATGGTTTGGGCGCGAAGGCGGCGGCAATGATCGACGCTGCGCCGCGATTGGTGTCGCTGTCCGCGATCCCGATGCCGCCGCACGAGATCGCGGCGTTGCGGCGATTTGGGCTCAGGCGCGCAAACGGACGATGTGGGGTGATCAAGACCAAGACCGCCGATGTCGAGACATGCGAGCTTCAGCGCGTTGCGCCGGTTTCGACGACGGTGACACCTGCTGCCTCGCACGCGATGCGCAGTGGCGCGGCGACGATGTCGGTGACGAGATAGTCGATATCGGCGAGATGCCCGATCCGCACCGGCGCCGGGCGGTCGAGCTTCGTCGAATCGACCGCGAGGATGACGCGGCGGGCATTTTCGAGGATCGTTTGCGACACGCGCACTTCGTCGACGTCGAAATCGAGAAAGTCGCCATTCGCCTCGATCCCCGATGCGCCGATCAGGGCGAGGTCGACCTTGAACCCCCGGATGAAATCGATCGCGAGCGCACCGACGACCGCCCGGTCGTTCGCGCGGACGCGCCCGCCGGCGGCGATGACCTCGATCCCGGGACGGTCGGCGAGAATGTCGACGACGTTCAAATTGTTGGTGATGACCATCAGCCCGCGCCGGTCGACAAGGTGCTGCGCAATCGCCTCCGTCGTCGTGCCGATGTTGATGAACAGGCTGCTGCCATCCGGGACGAGTGCCGCCGCCGCCGCGCCGATCGCGGCCTTCGCCGCCGCAGCGATACTGCGGCGTTCGGCGTAGGAGAGGTTGTCCGTTCCCGAACCCGCGACCGCGCCGCCGTGAACGCGCGCGATCAGCGAGCGGCGATCGAGCAGTGTCAGATCCTTGCGGATCGTTTGCGGCGTGACGCCGAACATCGTGGCGAGGCCGTCGACCGAGACGCTGCCGCTGTCGCGCGCGATCTCGACGATCCGCGCCTGTCGCGTGTCGCTATCGACGGGAGCGCGGCTCATTTTGCGAGATAGGCCGCGACGCGCTCGCCGGTGCCGGGAGGGACGTGAAGGCCGAGCTTGCTGCGCCGCCAGAGAATGTCGTCGACCTGGCGCGCGAATTCATGTGCGACGAGATGATCGACCTCCGCACGATGAAGACCGCCACCGAAATCGGGGCCGAGGTCCGCGGGCGTCCGGGCGGTTCCGAGTATCGCAGCGACGCGGGTGCCATAGGCGCGGGCGAGGCGACGGAGCAACGGCCGCGGCATTGCCGGATAGCGTGTCGTCAGCGTCGCGAGGAAGGCGTCGAAATCGGCGTCGGGCATATCGCCGCCGGGCAACGCTGCCCCCGCGGTCCAGGCGGCGGTCTTTCGCTTGATATGTGGGGCGAGTTCGGCGAGCGCGTGTTCGGCCAGCTTGCGATAGGTCGTGATCTTGCCACCGAAGATGCTGAGGATCGGCGCCTGGTCATCACCGGTGTCGACATCGAGGACATAGTCGCGCGTTACCGCAGAGGCGTTGGCGGCATGGTCGTCGTAAAGTGGACGGATGCCCGAATAGGTCCAGACGATGTCGGCTTCCGCGACGGACTTCGAGAAATAACGCGCGATCGTATCGAGCAGGTAGCGCGTTTCCTCGGCATCGATCGTCGGCGTGCCCGGTGGCCCCTCCCACGGGTCGTCGGTCGTCCCGATCAGCGTGTAATCGCCTTCATAGGGGATCGCGAAGACGATCCGGCGATCGGGATTCTGGAGCATATAGGCGTGATCGCCTTCGTAGAGGCGGGGAACGACGATGTGGCTGCCCTTGACGAGGCGGACGCCGCGGTCGCTGTCGACGCGGGCGATGCCGCTCAGGACATTGCCGACCCACGGCCCGGCGGCGTTGACGAGGATCCGCGCGCGCACGGTTTGCGGACCGTTGTCGGTGGCCAGCGTCGCGGTCCAGCCGTCCCTGGTCCGCTTCGCCGCGACGAGCCGCGTGCGCGTGCGGATCGTCGCGCCGCGTTCGGCGGCATCGAGCGCGTTCAACGCGACAAGGCGGCTGTCCTCCACCCAGCAATCCGAATAGACGAAGGCGCGCCCATCGCGATCCGCCAGCGCCGTGCCAGCTTCATCGGTCTTCAACGCGATCGTCTCGGTGCCCGGTAGTTTCTTTCGCCCGCCAAGATGATCGTAGAGAAACAGACCGAGCCGAACCATCCAGCCCGAGCGCGGGCTTTGATTCTGGGGGAGTACGAAGCGGAGCGGCCAGATGATATGCGGGGCCATCCCCCAAAGGCGCTCGCGTTCGATCAGCGCTTCTCTCACCAGCCGGATTTCGCCATATTCGAGATAGCGCAGGCCGCCATGAATGAGCTTTGTCGAGGCCGATGAGGTGTGGCTGGCGAGGTCGTCCTGCTCGACGAGCAATACCGACAGACCACGCCCCGCGGCATCGCGGGCGATACCGACGCCGTTGATCCCACCGCCGACGATCAGCATGTCGAGCATCTCTGTCGGCCAGTCGTTCATATCCATCGCGCCTTCTGTTCGGATCGTGGAGGTTCTATCATGCCGAGACACGAAACGAAACTGTTGACGTTCGTTTGAAAGCAAACGAACCTTCGTTCGAAAACAGACAAGGGAGAGACGGCGTGGCCGCATCGCATATCATCGTCGTCGATCAGGGAACGACATCGACGCGGTGCATCGTTTTCGACGCGCAGGCGCGGCGAGTGGGCATCGCGCAGCGCGAATTTGCGCAGCATTACCCCGCGCCCGGTTGGGTCGAGCATGATCCCGAAGACATCTGGCGCGATACGGTGGCGACCGCGCGGGAGGCGCTGGCCGCATCCGGCGTGGCGGCGCATGATGTCGCGGCGATGGGGATCACCAACCAGCGCGAGACGGTGGTCATCTGGGATCGCGGGACGGGTGAGCCGATCCACAACGCGATCGTGTGGCAGGACCGGCGCACCGCGGCACAGTGCCGCGACCTGAAGCAGGACGGCATCGAGGAGATGGTGCGCGCCAAGACGGGGTTGCTCATCGACCCTTATTTCTCCGCGACGAAGATCGCCTGGCTGCTCGACAATGTCGCCGGCGCGCGGGCGCGGGCGGAGAGGGGCGAACTGGCGTTCGGGACGATCGACAGCTTTCTGCTCTGGCGGCTGACGGGGGGTACGGTCCATGCGACCGACATCACCAATGCCGCGCGAACGATGCTGTACGATATCCACCGGCAACGCTGGGATGCGGAGCTGTGCCGGTTGTTCGCGGTGCCCGAGCCGATGCTGCCCGACGTCCACGACAATGCGCATCTGTTCGGGGCGACCACCCCCGACCTGCTCGGCGCGGCGATCCCCGTCGCGGGAATGGCGGGGGACCAGCAGGCGGCGCTGTTCGGGCAGGCCTGCTTCGCGCCGGGAAGCGCCAAATCGACCTATGGCACGGGGTGTTTCATGCTGCTCAATACCGGGGACGAGGCGATCGTGTCGCGCAACCGGTTGCTGACGACGCCCGCCTATCGAATCGACGGCCGGATCGCCTATGCACTCGAAGGATCGATCTTCGTCGCGGGTGCCGCGATCAAGTGGCTGCGCGACGGGCTGGGGATCATCACCCACGCCAGCCAGACGGACGATCTGGCGACGCGCGTCCCCGACAATCACGGCGTTTATATGGTCCCGGCATTCGTCGGGCTGGGCGCGCCGCATTGGGATGCGGAGGCGCGCGGCGCGATTTTCGGCCTGACATTGGGGTCGGATGCGGCACATCTGGCACGCGCGGCGCTGGAGGCGGTGGCGTTTCAGACGATCGACCTGATCGAGGCGATGGTCGCCGATGGTGCGCGACCGCCCAGCGCGCTGCGCGTCGATGGCGGGATGGCGGCGAACGATTGGCTGTGCCAGTTCCTGAGCG
>JAPKCG010000067.1 GCA_028823055.1 Sphingomonas bacterium | reverse complement strand
CGCCGCGATCATCGCGGATGGTGGAATCGTCGCGGTGCCGACCGAGACGGTCTATGGGCTTGCCGCCGATGCGACCGATGCGGCAGCGGTTTCGCGCATCTACGCAGCGAAGGGGCGACCGAGTTTCAATCCGCTGATCGTGCATGTCGCCGACCTTGCTGCGGCGGAGCGGATCGCGGTGTTCGATGAGGATGCGCAATTGCTGGCGGCGGCATTCTGGCCCGGGCCGTTGACGTTGGTTCTGCCGGTGCGCATCGACGCCGGAATAGCGGGGCTGGTCACCGCCGGTCTTAAAACAGTGGCGATTCGCGTACCGCGGCATCGCGCGATGCAGGCGCTGATCGCGGCGGCAGGGGTGCCGCTCGCCGCGCCATCGGCGAATGCGAGTGGCGGGATCAGTCCGACCCGGGCCGAGCATGTCGCCGCCAGCCTTGGCGACCGGGTGCCGCTGATCATCGATGACGGGCCATGCCCCGCAGGAGTCGAATCAACGATCGTCAGCGGGCGGACGGTGTTGCGACCGGGGCCGGTGACAGCCGACGACATCGTGCGGGTGACGGGCGCAAGCCCGGATAGGGCGCCTGCCTTCGTTGAACGTCAGCAAGGGCGGGAGAACCCCCGGACCATCACTGCACCAGGCCAGTTGCTGAGCCACTATGCGCCGTCCAAGCCATTGCGGCTCGATGCGCATGAGCGGCACGATGACGAATATCTGATCGGATTTGGCGCTATCAACGGCGATTTCAATTTATCGCCAGCCGGCGATCCGGTCGAGGCAGCGGTCAACCTGTTCGACGCGCTGCATCGTGCGGATGCGTCGTCCGCCGGCAAAATCGCGACCGCCCCGATTCCCCTGGCGGGAATCGGGGCGGCGATCGCAGACCGGTTGCACCGGGCCGCGATTGCTTAGCGGACGGCGGCGGCCTGGTTCGCGATGATTTCGGCCTTTTGGCCATCGCTCATCGCGTGTGCATTCACATCGGCAGCATCGATCGCGTCGGCACGGTGTTCGCCGGTTTCACGTACCTGATCGGCGCGAGCCTCCAGATTGTCGGCCATCGCCTCCATTTGATCGGCGCGATTGTCCGCTGCGTCCTCGACACGCTCGGCCAGCTTGTCGTCGCCATTGCCGCCGCAGGCCGCCAGTGGCGCGGTCAGGATGGCAAGGCTGGCGAGTGCGATAAACGATTTCATAAATTAAACCCCGGTTATTGATTGTTCTGATCCGACGATATTCCGGATGCGCAACCAAAACCCGCAGATTAATCGGTTGGTTCCGGTTCAGGCGTCAACCGATGTCTTTGAACGGGCGGCAAAACTTTTGCGGAGCTTTTGCAGCTTGGGGGGGATCACCGCCATGCAATAGGGGTTGGAGCGGCCCGATGTTTCCCAATAATCCTGGTGATAGCCCTCCGCTTCATACCAGGTCGTCATCGGCTCGATCGTGGTGACGATCGGCTTGTCGCTACCCGCCTGCGCCCGATCGAGCGCCGCCTGCATCGCCTCGCGCTGCGCTTCGTCGGCGGGGAACATCGCGGATCGATATTGCGTCCCCACATCGTTGCCCTGACGGTTGAGCTGCGTCGGGTCGTGCGTGGCGAAGAAGATATCGAGCAGATTATCGATATCGAGCTGTTCGGCATCGAACCCGATCCGGATCGCCTCGGCATGACCGGTATTGCCACCGCAGACCTCCTTATAGGTTGGATTTGTGGTCTGCCCGCCGATATAACCGCTTTCGACGCTTTCGACGCCGATGACATCCTTGAATACCGCCTCCGTACACCAGAAGCAGCCGCCAGCCAGCGTCACATAATCGGTCATGGTAAGTCTCCTTTCATACCGATGTAGGAAGGCGTCGTCGGGATCAAAAGGACTTGAAGGAATGCGGGCATGATCGATGGTAAGGTGATGGTGACGGGTGGGGCTGGTTATATCGGCAGCCATGCGGTGCTCGCGCTGCTCGATGCGGGTCATGACGTCGTCGTCGTCGACAATCTGGCCACGGGTTTCGCCTGGGCGGTCGATTCCCGCGCGACCCTGGTGGAGGCGAATGTCGCCGATGAAGAAAGGGTTCGTGCGGCGATCCGCGATCATGGCGTGCGCGCGATCATGCATTTCGCCGGGTCGGTCGTGGTCCCCGAATCGGTGTCCGATCCACTCAAATATTATCGCAACAACACCGCCGCGACCCGGTCGCTGATCGAAAGTGCGGTGGCGGAGGGCGTGCCGCATTTCATCTTCTCCTCGACCGCCGCGACCTATGGCACGCCCGAAAAGGTGCCGGTGCAGGAAGGCGACCCGACCGTTCCGATCAATCCTTACGGCATGTCGAAGCTGATGAGCGAGGCGATGCTGAAGGATGTCGCCGCGGCGCATCCGATCAACTTCGCGGCCCTTCGTTATTTCAACGTCGCCGGTGCGGACCCCGACGGCAGGTCGGGCCAGTCGACGGTCGGCGCGACGCACCTCATCAAAATTGCGGTCGAGGCGGCAACGGGCAAGCGCGACAGCGTCGCGATCTTCGGTACCGATTTCGATACCGCCGATGGGACCGGGGTGCGCGATTATATCCATGTCAGCGACCTGGCGGCAGCGCATGTCGCCGCGCTCGATCTGCTGGTCGCCGATCCGGCATCCTCGCATATCCTCAACGCCGGATATGGTCGCGGTTTCTCGGTCAATCAGGTGCTCGACGCGGTCGATCGCGTGACCAATTTGACGCTCGACCGCCGTTACGAAGGACGCCGCGCGGGCGACCCGGCGGAGTTGATCGCCGACAATAGCGCGATTCTTGCCGCCCTGGATTGGTCACCTGCTCGCGATGATCTCGACATCATCGTCCGCGACGCGCTTGCTTGGGAACGCAAGCTTGCCGAAATGAACCGCTAGCGCTCGCCGCCAATGGCCTGACGCGCCTTGGCGGTCGCGATCCACCAGCCGAGCGCCCAGAGCGTGCCGAAACTCCACCCGGCCATCACGTCGCTTGGCCAGTGGACACCCAGATAGATGCGACTGATGCCGACTGCGCCCGCGATGACGATCGCGATCGCGAAAAGATAGATGCGCGTCGCGCGGCGCCGCGTCACCTGGCTCGCCAGCGCCGCTAGCGTCAAATAGACGATGGCGCTGTTGGCCGAATGCCCGCTCGGGAACGAATAACCCGACGCCTCGACCAGATGGGGGATCAGGTCGGGCCGCGCGCGCACGATGATGTGTTTGATCAGATCGACCGCCCAGCCCCCCGTCAGCGTTGCCATGACGAGCGCCAACGCGGTCAGCCACAATCGCTGGACGAGAAGAAAACCGGCAACACCGACGACAAGCGTCGTCAGCATCACGCCGCCGCCCATCGCGGTAATGTCGCGCGCGGCATAGATCGCCCATCCCGGCGGATTTTCGCCGCGGATCGCCGCCATGATATGCTGGTCGAAGCCGAAGGGATAGCGGTCGACGACGAAGCCCATCGCCAGGAACGCCGCCAGCGTGATCGCCCCCATGACCGCGCCGATCAACTCGCGCGGCATGCGTCGCGCACCGATGGTGGGTCCGCCGGGGCTCGAACCCGGGACCTCTCGATTAAAAGTCGCTTGCTCTACCAACTGAGCTACGGACCCCTGCCATCAGCGCCCTCGCACGAAGGCATGCGCGGCCCTAGGCAGGTCGGCGGGGTCGGTCAACCGTGGCGCGCAATTGGCGGATGCTTCTTCCCATGACGGGATCGCGCCAATCGGGGGCGATGGCCGCTAGCGGATCGAGCACGAAACGGCGCATTCGAAAGGCGGGATGGGGAATGACGAGCGTCGGCGATGCCCACCGCCCCCCCGACCAGAGGATGATATCGAGATCGATCACCCGCGCGCCCCAACGTCGGCCCCGACGTCGGCCGAAGGCTCGCTCGATCGCTTTCAGTCGCGCCAGCATCGCGGGGGGAGCCAGCACAGTGTCTATCAGGATCGCGGCATTGGCGAATCGACGAATCGACGGGCCGAGCGGCGCACTGTCGATGATCGGGGAGGCGGCGGCGACGGGGACCAAGGCAGCGATCGCGGCGGCGACCTCGGCACGCGGTGACCCGTGCCGACCGCGCCGATTCGATCCAATCGCAATCGCATAGCTTGTCCTCGTCATCGCGCCTCCCTACGCCACGGTCATGAATTTCGCACCCAGTCCGATCCCGGCGACCGAACCGCCTCGCGATTGTCCGCTTTGTCCGCGACTCGTCGCGTTTCGTGACGAATTGCGCGTCGAATACCCCGATTGGTGGAACGCGCCGGTCAATGCGTTCGGCGATGCGGATGCGTGGTTGGGGATCATCGGTCTGGCGCCCGGCAAGCACGGCGCGAACCGGACGGGTCGACCGTTTACCGGCGATTATGCGGGCGATCTGCTGTTCGCGACGCTGGCCAAGTTCGGGCTGTCGACGGGGACGTATCAGGCGACGCCCGAAGACGACCTGGCGCTGAATGGCGCGATCATCATCAATGCGGTGAAGTGCCTGCCCCCGCAGAACAAGCCGACGCCCGAGGAAATCCGCACGTGCCGCCCGTTTCTGGAGAACCAGATCGGGGCGCTGTCGAACGTGCGTACCTTTATCGCGCTGGGACAGATCGCGCATCAGTCCGCGGTAAAGGCGCTCGGCGGCCGGTTGCCCAAGGCGAAGTTCGGGCATCTCGCCGAACACCGGATGCCCGATGGGCGCGTGCTGATCGATAGCTATCACTGTTCCCGCTATAACACGAATACGGGGCGGCTGACGGCGGAGATGTTCGAGGCGGTGTTCGCCCGCGCCCTCGCGTTACGTGAGGGCTAGGCGGCGATCGGCGTCCGTAACTGGTCGACGAGATGCATACTGCGATAGGGTTTGGCGATCAGCTGAACCCCGTCGGGTAGGTCGGCATGTCGCCGGTCGCCGCTGGTCAGGATCATCGGGATATCGGGTCGGCGCGCGCGGATGATCCTGGCGAGATCGACGCCATCGGTCGCGCCGGGCATGTGAATGTCGCTGATGACGGCGGCGATGTCGCTACAAGCGTCGAACGCGGCAAGCGCGCTGGCCGCATCCGCGGCTTCGACAACGGCGTAGCCCGCATCCTCCAGCGCGATCCGGGCATCGAGAAGCAGGAGACAATCGTCTTCGACGATGAGCACGGTTTGGTTGATTGATCGCATGCGTGTTGGAACGACAGACGCCGTCGCCATGTTCCGCAATTTATAGGTTAATATAGCCTTAAGTACAAGAAAACGCTTATTAATCCGACGGATCAGGCATCGATAACAAGCCGCCCGTAAAGGTCGGGTCGGCGATCGCGGAAGAAACCGAACGCGGCGCGGTGACGTTTGACGCGGGCCAGATCGACCGTTGCGACGATGACGCCCTCTTCCTCGCGGTCGAGTTCGGCAATGATGTCGCCGCGTTCATCGGTGATGAAGCTGGTGCCGTAGAATGTCTGGCCATGTTCGACGCCGACCCGGTTCGCGGCGATCACGGGGACGACGTTGCTGACGGCGTGGCCGACCATCGCACGCCGCCACAGCCGGGCGGTGTCGAGACTGGTATCATGCGGTTCGCTGCCGATCGCGGTCGGATAGAAAAGCAGCTCTGCCCCCATCAGCATCATCGCGCGCGCGGCTTCGGGATACCATTGGTCCCAGCATACCCCGACGCCCAGCGTCGTGCGGTCCGGGCCGGGCCAGACCTTGAACCCCGTATTGCCGGGGCGGAAATAGAATTTTTCCTCATATCCGGGGCCGTCGGGAATATGGCTTTTGCGATAGACGCCCTGCACCTCGCCATCGGGGCCGATCATTGCCAGACTGTTGTAATGATGCGGGCCGTCGGCTTCGAAAAAGCTCGTCGGGATCGTGACCTTGAGCGCCTCTGCCAATGCCTGCATCGCCAGCACCGCCTTGTGTTCGCCGACCGGCGCGGCATTGGCGAACAGCGATTCGTCCTCGACACGGCAGAAATATTCGCCCTCGAACAGTTCGGGGGGCAGGATTACCTGCGCGCCCTGTGCCGCTGCGTCGCGGACGAGGCGGGACACATTGGCGATATTGGCGTCGATATCATTCGAAAAGGCGAGTTGCAGCGCGGCGACGGTGATTTCGGTCATGCGCGTTTCTCTAGTCGCTGGCGCGGCGGTGCGAAAGTCAGCGCGTCGCAAGTTCCGGTGCGACGACCCCGCGATGGATGGTGACGCCGTGATCGATCGCCTTGGCCGGCGCGACGCCCCGATGGATGCGCACCCCCGATACGAGGGACGGGGGCGGGGTGACCGCAGCGGTTGTCTGCGCCGACTCCGCCAAGCCTTCTGACATGCCCGCAAGACTGCCGCGATGGACGGTGACGCTGCCCGCGATCGTGCGGATGATTTCCTCGACAGATTTCGGCGCGATGTGGCGTCCCGCGGTCAGAACCGGCTCCGAACCGGCATAACGCTGTTTAAAGGCATCGATGCCGCCCCAGCTGCCGGGCAAGCGATAGAAGAGGTGCGCGCCGATCGTCGCGACGCGCGTGACGCGAGCCGCCCATGACGGATTGACCGCCGCAGTGTGATAATAGGTCGCGGTGCCGACCGGGGCATAGACATAGCCCGACAGCGCGTCGGCGGCGACCTGCGCGGCGCGTGACCATGCGGTAGGTTCGCGGCGGCGGTTGAGCGATCCGTCGCAGGTAAAGCTGAACTGGCACCCGGTCGCGCGGCGCGATCCTTCGTAAACGGTGCCGCAGACGCTGTTCGAATAAGCGGGGTTGCGCACGCGGTTGAGCACGACCTGCGCAACCGCACGCTGGCCATCTTCCGATTCCGATCGCGCTTCGTAATAGACCGCCTGCGTCAGGCAATCGAGCGCGCGCTGGGCATCGGGCGCGGCGGCATTTTCGACGAAGGGGCGCGAGGGCGTGACGATGAGCGCGTCTTCGAGTGTCGCGGCAGGTGCCTCCGCCAGCAGCGCCGCCGACGGCCCGGCCATCTCGCCGGCATCATGCGGCGCGGGCGGCGGCACCGCGATGCTGACGCGATACTCTCCGACGCCAGTATCGCCGGCACCGGGCGCGACGCACGACGCGGTCAGCGCGATCACGCCGATCGCGGCTGCGCCCCTCGTCATCGCGTCGCTTATCCTCATAACCCCCGCCGATCGGCCAACCGTCGCCGATCGGGTTAAGCAACAGGTATAAGGATCGGGTTAACCGCCCTTTACGCCTCGCGCGGGAATTTGCTGGCTGATGCAGTGGAAACTGCCGCCGCCGGTCAGGATGCTGTCGGCGCGCAGCCCCACGGCGGTGCGATTGGGGAACAGCGCCTGGATTGCCGCGACCGCTGCATCGTCATTGGCGGCGCCGTAAAGCGGCACGACGACCGCGGCGTTGCCGATGTAGAAATTCATATAGCTGGCGGGCACAATTTCCTCGTCGCGCAGCACGCGGCCGGGTGATGGGAGCAGCACGACGTCGAGCCCCGCCTCTTCCAGGTCATGCTTGGCATGTTGATAGACGAGCCAATTGGGGTCGTTCTCGGTCGCCTCGGGCACTGCGACGCGGCCCGGCGCGACGAAGCGCGCGAGATTGTCGACATGCCCGTCCGTATGGTCGTGGAGCAGGCCGTCGCCGAGCCAGACAATGCGGGTAAAGCCCAAATCCTCCTTCAGCCGCGCCTCGATATCGCTGCGATGCATGTCGGGATTGCGATTGCGGTTGAGCAGGCATTGCTTCGTCGTGATGACGATGCCCGTGCCAGCGCCGTCGATCGCGCCGCCTTCAAGAACCCAGTTACAATAATCGGTTTTGATTCCCTGCGATTTGGCGAGCCGGTCGCCGATCGTGTCATCACCGGGCAGATCGTATTTCCAACCCCAGCCATTGAAATCGAAATCGCAGCCATGCGTATGCGTGCGCATGATCGGGCCGGTATCCCGCAGCCAGATATCACCGAAATCCTCGACCACGACATCGGCAAACGGCGCAATACGGCGCGCGGCGTTGGCCGCCCCGATATCGGCCGCGACCAGGATCACCTTTTCACCCTTGCCCTGGGCGTGGACCGCGCGCGCGAACGCGACGACCTCTTCCCGCGCGGGTTCGAGATCGAGCCGCCAGAGCTCGTCATGGCTTGGAAAGCCGATCCAGACCCCCGAATGTCGTGCCCATTCGGCGGGCGGGGGCGTCGTGGCGACTGTCACTGCGCGCCCGCCCGGCTCTTGTCGCGGATCGCCCGGAATTCGGCGGTCGGATACCAGTTGGGCCAGAGCGTCGTATCCTCCGCAAGCTTTCGGCCCAGTCCATAATAGATGTCGAGATCCGCAACCGCCCCCGACCAATCCCAGCTGGGATCATATTCGTCCTGCGGCTTGTGATAGCGGTGCGCGACATAATCCTTGCGCGCCGCCTCGCCCGCTGCCTTGCCGCCCGCGATGAGGTCGGAACCCGATCCGCCATCGAGCATCGGCACGCCAAGCTTGGCGAAGCTGAAATGATCCGACCGGTAATAGCCGCCCCCCTCGGGATGTTCCTCGACCCCGATCGTGCGGCCGGCCGCGGCGACGAAGGGCTTCACCAGATCCTCGATCTCGCTTTTGCCCGCGCCCGTCAGGACGAAATCGCGCGCCGCGCCGCCGACGTTGAGGACGTCCATATTGACGCCGCCGACAGTGTGGTCGAGCGGATAGATCGGATGTTCGGCATAATAGCGCGATCCCAGCAAGCCCGATTCCTCCGCGGTGACCGCCATGAACGCCATCGACCGCTTGGCCGGCCCCGCCTTCGCCTGTGCTTCCGCAATTGCGACGAGGCCCGCGACCCCGCTCGCATTGTCGAGCGCGCCGTTACAGATATCATCGCCATCGACCGCATCGCACCGGCCCAGATGGTCCCAATGCGCGGTGTACATGACGTAATCGTCGGGCTTGGTCGTGCCGGGCAGAACGCCGATCACGTTCTTCGACGCCTGACGCTTGATTGCGTTGTCGAAATGCGCCGACATGGTGAGCCCCAGGGGTATCGCCTTGAAGCCCTGCTGTTTCGCGGCAGCGGAAAGGGTCGCGAAATCCTTGCCCGCGCTGGCGAAGAGTTTCTGCGCGGCGGCCTCCTGGACCCAGCCGATCATCTGGCTTTGATCCATGTGATCGCCCTTTTCATCGAGCTCCAGCTGCGGCCCCGTCCACGACGACTGCACGACCGCCCAGGGATAGGCGGCGGGGTTGGTCTGATGGACGATGATCGCAGCGGCCGCCCCCTGACGCGCGGCTTCTTCATATTTATACGTCCAGCGCCCGTAATAGGTCATTGCGCGACCTTCGAACGGACCGTCGAGCGTCATCGTTTCCCAGTCGGGATCGTTGACGAGGATGACGACGGTCTTCCCCTTCACATCGACCCCGGCATAATCGTTCCAGCCCTTTTCGGGCGCGTTGATGCCGTATCCGACGAAGACGACGGGGCTGTTCCTGAGATCGATCGCGGGAACGACGCGATACGTACCCGCGACCATATCGGTGCGATAGGCGAGGCTGATCGGAGTCTTGCCGCCGGTGAACGACAGCGGCGCGACATTCCGACCGGTGATTTCCACCATCGGCACATTCTGAAACCAGCTGCCCCCATTTCCCGGCTTCAGTCCCGCCGCCTTGAAGCGATCCACGATATAGGCGACCGTCTTTTCCTCCGCAGGGGTCGTCGGCGCACGCCCTTCATAGGTGTCGGACGACAGCTCCTTGGTCACCGTCTTTAGGGTGTCGACGGAGATAGAGGGTTTGGTCTGCGCCGTCGCGGTGGTGGCGGTAGATACGAGCAGCAGCGGCAGGATGAGGGTACGCATAAAGGCTCCTTTGCCCCGTGTGTGCCAAGCGTAACGCACGATGTCCAAACGAAAAAGGGCGGCCCTCGCGGGACCGCCCTTTTTGCGTATGATCAAGATCGACCCGACTTAGCGCGAATAGAATTCGACAACCAGGTTCGGCTCCATCTTCACCGGATAGGGTACTTCGTCGAGCGTTGGGACGCGCGTGAAGGTGACCTTTGCGGTGCCGTCGGGCGCGACATAGTCGGGGATTTCGCGTTCGGCGCGGCTCTGTGCCTCAAGGACCAGCGCCATCTCCTGCGCCTTCGAACCCAGCGTGACTTCGTCGCCGACGAAGCACCGGCGCGAGGCGATGTTGCACTTCACGCCGTTGACCTTGATATGGCCGTGGCTGACGAGCTGACGCGCCGCGAACACGGTGGGCGCGAATTTCGCGCGATAGACGAGCATGTCGAGACGCTGTTCGAGCAGGCCGATCAGATTCTGGCTGGTATCGCCCTTCATCCGGGCCGCTTCGTGATAGCAGGCGCGGAACTGCTTTTCGGTCACGTCGCCATAATAGCCCTTGAGCTTCTGCTTGGCGCGCAGCTGAAGGCCGAAATCGCTGACCTTGCCCTTGCGGCGCTGACCATGCTGGCCGGGGCCGTATTCACGCTTGTTGACCGGGCTCTTGGGCCGACCCCAGATGTTTTCGCCCATCCGGCGGTCGAGTTTATACTTTGCGCTTGAACGCTTCGACATGATAATTCCTTGGCACTTGCTAACGACGTAGAAACTGCCGTCCCGATCCGAAAACCGGTTCCCACATGTCGTGAGAGGGCAGGGCTAATCCCCGGTATCGCCCGCTGGCTGCCCTATTGAGGGGCAGGGCGCGGCCACCGCTTCACCGGGATGCGGGGCCAATGCGAAGCCGCGCGCCTAGCCGGGGCAGGGGTTCAAGTCAAGCTGGACACCCAAGGCGGCATTGGTCACTAGGCGCAACATGGCTGATATCCTTCCTGGACCCGATTGTACGACGATGGCGGAGGTGCGTCGCGGCGTTGACGCCGTCGATGCCGAACTCATCGCGCTGCTGACGCGTCGTTTCGCCTATATGGACGCCGCCGCGCGGATCAAACCCGATCGCGCCGCGGTGCGCGACGAAAAGCGCAAGGCGGATGTCATCGCCAATGCGCAGGCGCGTGCGCAGGCGGCGGGCATCCCGCATGAGGCGATCGCGGATATCTGGGACGAGTTGGTCGAAGCGTCGATCGCGTATGAACTGGCGGCGTTCGATCGGCGCTGCGCTACCCGCGATTGAGCGTCTTCGGTCGCTTGGCTCCGCCTAGTGCGGACAGCACGCCGCGAAACGTGCGGACTTCCTGCGTCGACCAGCCGGGTTTCGTGAGCAACGTGCGCAGCGTGCGGCGCGTTGTCGGCGTCCGATCGGGCGGGAAGAAGAAATTCGCGTCCTGAAGCAGTGCATCGAGCTGCGCGATCATCCCATCGAGTTCTTCCTGCGGCGCGGGATCGGGCAGATCGGTTTCGGGGGGCGATGCGAGCGACTGACCCTTCGACCATTCATACGCGACGAGGATCACCGCCTGTGCGAGGTTGAGGCTGCCGAATTCGGGATTGATCGGCACGGTGATGATCGACCGGGCGAGCGCAACATCGTCGGTTTCGAGACCCGATCGTTCGGGGCCGAACAGGATCGCGGACCGGGCGGGGTCGCGGTGGATCGCGGTGGCGGCAACCTCGGGCGTCACCACCGGCTTGGTCACGCCACGCTTTCGGACGGTGGTCGCGTAAACATGCGCGCAGTCGGCGACCGCGTCGGCCACGCTGTCATAGACCCGCGCCTGTTCGAGGACGATGTCCGCCCCGCTCGCCGCAGGACCTGCCGATGGATTGGGCCAGCCATCGCGCGGGGTCACCA
>JAPKCG010000494.1 GCA_028823055.1 Sphingomonas bacterium | reverse complement strand
CACGAACAGTCCGGCACTTGCGCTGGTCGCGGTGACGGTGGCCGACGCGCTGCCGTCATTGTTTGCGATGCTCGACGGAGTCGATCGCCGGTTTTTGCTGTTTTTCGATGATTTGGGGTTCGATTCACCGGGTGAGGCGCGCGTTCTGCGCTCGGTTCTGGAAGGCGGGGTCGAAGCGCGGCCAGACAATGTTCGCCTCGCGGTGACGAGCAATCGCCGACATCTGGTCCCGCGCGACATTGCCGACCAGGAAAGCGCGATCAATCCGCGCGATTCCATCGACGACGGACTTGCGCTGGCCGACCGGTTCGGACTCAGCCTCGGCTTCCATGCGCTCGATCAGGACGGCTATCTCGCGATCGTCGCTGCCTATGCCGCGCATCACGGTGTCGCGACCGATCGCGATGCGGCACTCGGCTGGGCGACGCGGCGCGGCGGTCGGTCGGGGCGTATCGCCTGGCAATATGTCGTCGAAGCGGCGGGGCGACAGGGCCGGCCGCTTCGCACCGACGGTTAGCCCAGCGCCTCGACTTGCTCGGCCAGATCGAGCCAGCGCATCTCGGCATCGTCCTTGTCGCTGCGCGCCTTGTCGATCGCGGCGGTCAAGGCGGCGAATCGTGAGGGATCGCGTGTATAGAGGTCGGGATCGGCGAGCGCGTCGGTATCACGCAGGATCGCCGCATCGAGTTCGTCGATCCGTTTCGGCAACAGCTCGAAATCGCGCTGGTCCTTGTAGCTCAATTTCGTTTTCGCCTGCGCGGGCGGGCGGGCAGGAGCCATCGACTTGGCCGTCGCCTTGCGCGGTTCGTTGCGGGGTTTGCGTTTGCGCTCCCAATCCTCATAGCCGCCCGCGACGACATCGACGCTGCCCGACCCGTCAAGGCCCAACGTCACCGTTACCGTCCGGTCGAGAAAGTCGCGATCATGGCTGACGATCAGCACGGTGCCCGCATAATCTGCGATCACTTCCTGCAACAGATCGAGCGTTTCGAGGTCAAGATCGTTGGTCGGTTCGTCGAGCACGAGCAGATTCGATTCACGCGCAAATTCGCGCGCGAGCAGCAGGCGTGACCGTTCCCCACCGGACAGCGTCGCGATTTTCGCCTCGGCGAGCGACGGGTCGAACAGGAATTCCTTGAGATAGCCGTGAATGTGCTTTTTGACGCCGAGCACCTCGATCCAGTCGCCGCCATCCGCCAATACGTCGCGTACCGATTTTTCGGGTGCCATCAGGCTTCGCTGTTGATCGATGACGATCCCATCGAGCGTCTTCGCGCGGACGATTTCGCCGCTGTCGGGGTCGATTTCGCCGGTAAGCAGCTTGAGCAATGTCGTCTTGCCCGCGCCGTTCGCGCCGACGATGCCGATCCGGTCACCGCGCGTGACGCGCAACGTCAGGTCGCGGATGATCGTTCGGTCGTCATACGCCTTGCTGACTTTTTTGACGTCGATGACGATTTTCGATTTCGTGTCGTCGGCGGCGGTGACGAGGTTCGCCGCGCCTTGTGGCCCCATCATGGCGGCGCGTTCGGCACGCATTTCCTTGAGCTGTGCGAGCCGCCCCTGATTGCGCCGTCGCCGCCCGGTGACGCCGCGATGGAGCCAATGTTCCTCGATCTTGAGCTTGGCATCGAGCCGTTGGGCGTTGCGCGCCTCCTCGGCATACACCTGCTCGGTCCATGCCTCGAACCCGCCGAACCCGATTTCCGCGCGGCGGATCGTGCCACGGTCGAGCCATAGCGTCTGGCGTGTCAGCCGCGTCAGAAACGTGCGGTCATGGCTGATCGCGACGAACGCGCCCTTGAACCGCGCGAGCCATTCTTCGAGCCAGTCGATCGCGGCGATGTCGAGATGGTTGGTCGGTTCGTCGAGCAGCAGTACATCGGGGTCCTGCGCCAGTGCGCGGACGATCGCGGCGCGGCGGCGTTCGCCTCCCGACGCGCTTCCCGCATCGCGCGACAAATCGATGCCGAGCTGATCCGCGATTGCGTCCGCCTCATGCCGTTCCGGCGCATCGTCGCCGCCCAGGACGTAATCCGCCAATGTCGCGACGCCTTTCATCGCAGGTTCCTGTTCGAGCAGGATCACGCGCGTGCCGGGCACGATGGTCCGGCGTCCTTCATCGGGATCGATCGTTCCCGCGAGCAGCTTGAGCAACGTCGTCTTGCCTGCGCCCGACGGACCTACGACCGCCACGGTTTCCCCCGGCGCAATGTCCAGCGACACGCCATTCAGCGCGGCCTGGTCGGGCCGGGTCGGATAATGGAAATAAACGTCGGTGAAGGTCAGGCGCGCGCCATTGCTGTTCACCGGGATGGGCAGGGGCACGGCAGGCGGCAGAATATCCGGCGTGGCGCTCATCAACTCATGCAGGCGGCTTGCTGCCCCCGCGCCGCGCAGCAGGTCGCCCCAGCTTTCCGACAGCGATCCGAACGCGCCC
>JAPKCG010000493.1 GCA_028823055.1 Sphingomonas bacterium | reverse complement strand
GCCGCGTCGACGCCGGTTTTTTCGAGGAGGCCGCGGATCGTCTGCGCAGCGAGATCGTCGGGACGGACGCGGGCGAGGTCGCCCTTGCCAGCAAGGTGAAAGGGCGAACGAGCGTAGCCTGCGATAACGACGTTGGTCACGTGAATCCTCTCCAATGTGAACGCCCGGGCGACGTGCCGGACCAGTCGGGCCCTTGCGGGCTGCACTAAAGGTGCGATACCTAACCTATACGTCAAGGCACCGCCGCCCACAAGCCGGGTCGGCAGGCACCAAGCTGGGAGAAAAAGGCCATGGAGCATAACATCGGTAGCGCGAGCGGCGCGCCCCTGACATCGGGTCCACGTTTGTTGGGCACGGTATTCGATCAGGCGGTTGAACGTTTTGGCACGCGGTGCGCGCTCGATTTCCTGGGCCGCGTCATGTCCTATGACGACCTGGCCGATTCGGTCAGCCGTGCCGCACGGGGGCTGCAAAGCCTCGGCGTGGTGAAGGGGACCCGCGTCGCATTGTGTCTGCCCAACACCCCGCATTATCCCATTCTCTTCTTCGCCACGCTGAAGGCGGGCGGCGTCGTGGTCAACGTCAACCCGCTGTACGTCGAGCGCGAACTCACGCATCTGCTCGCGGATTCGGGTGCAGAGATCATCGCAACCTGCGACATTGCCGAAATCCATGCGCGTGTCATCAAGGTCGCGGGCGAGGTGGGCGTGCGTCACGTTATCACCTGTCCGATTGCCGACGTCCTGCCGCCGCTCAAGCGCCTTGCCTATCGCGTGTTTAAACGTCGCGAAATCGGCCGTGCGCCCGATGACGATCGGCACGTGCCGTTCGACCGGCTGCTCGCCGCGCAGGGGCTGCCAGCGCCGGTCATGGTCGTGCCGGACGATGTCGCGGTGCTGCAATATACCGGGGGCACGACGGGCGAACCCAAGGCGGCGATGCTCAGCCACGCCAATCTGGTCGCCAACGCCGATGCGATGGTCGTGTTCGTCGGCGGCGAGCGGCCCGAACAGGATCGCGTGATGGGCGCGCTGCCGCTGTTTCACGTCTTCGCGCTCACGACGGTGCTCACCTATTCGATCCGCACCGGCGCGCAGATGATCCTGATGCCGCGGTTCGAACTGAACCAGTTGCTCAAGATCATCGCGCGCGCGCGCCCGACCTATCTGCCCGCGGTGCCGACGATCTACGCCGCCATCACAAAGGCGGCGGCAACGCAGAAGGTCGACCTTTCCTCGGTACGCGCCTGTATTTCGGGGGGGGCGCCGTTGCCCGCGGAGGTGCGGCAGGCGTTCGAGGCCGCGACGGGTGCGAAGCTGGTCGAGGGCTATGGCCTGTCGGAAGCGTCGCCGATCATCACGTGCAACCCGATCGACGGGGTCAACAAGCCCGGTTCGGCGGGGCTGCCATTCCCGGGCACGACGATCGAGATCCGCGATCGCGAGGATCCGACCCGCCTGTTGCCGATCGGGGAGAATGGAGAGATTTGTGCGCGCGGGCCACAGATCACGCAGGGCTATTGGCACAAGCCGCAGGCGACTGCCGACCTCTTCGTCGACGGCGCGCTGCGAACGGGCGATGTCGGGCACCTCGATGCCGACGGCTATCTGTTCATCGTCGACCGGATCAAGGACCTGATCCTGTGCGGCGGCTATAACGTGTATCCGCGCGTGATCGAGGAAGCGCTGTACGAACATCCCGCCGTCGTCGAGGCGATCGCGATCGGCGTGCCGGATCGCTATCGTGGCCAGGCACCCAAGGCATTCGTCACGCTGACCCACGCCGACGCGGTGACCGCCGAGGAACTGCGTGACTTTCTTCGGGACAAGGTAAGCAAGATTGAGCTTCCCCGCGAGATCGAAATCCGCGACACTCTGCCTAAGACGCTGATCGGCAAGCTATCCAAGAAGGAACTTGTCGCCGAGGAATTGGAAAAGGCGTCAAAGGGGTAGGGGAGAGTGCAGGTGAACGATCGGCAAGACGACCTGACGGGGATTCAGGACGTCGCAAAGGCGCTCGGCGTTAGTCCGCGCACCCTGCGCTTCTATGAAGACAAGGGGCTGATCGAACCGTGCCGGATCGGCACGACCCGCATCTACACGCGGCGCGACGTGGCGCGGGTGCAGTTGATCCTGCGCGGCAAGCGGCTGGGATTTTCGTTGCGCGATATCGAGGAGTTCCTCGGACTTTACGACAGCGATCCGCAGCATGTCGAACAGATGCGCGCGCTCGCCGAACGGTGTCGCCTGCGGATCGACGATCTACGCCACCAGCAGGACGCGATCGCACAAACTCTGGCCGAACTGGAAAAAATCGAGGGAGAAGCGCTTGACCGCGTCGCGCACGCCAAGGCCGAGTGACGCGCGTCGGTGATCAGGAAGTGATGCTCATCGCCAGGGCCTCGGCGACTTTGATCCCGTCGACCGCCGCCGACAAAATCCCAC
>JAPKCG010000492.1 GCA_028823055.1 Sphingomonas bacterium | reverse complement strand
ATTCGCGGCAAGGGCATCTACGAAAACGACCAATGGGCACCGGGGGTCGAGGCCGAGATCGAACAGGCCGTTCGCGATACCGTCAAGCGGATCGGCTATGAACAATCGGGCTTCCACTGGGAAACCTTCCGCTTCGAAAACAACCTTCATGGCCAGTCCGCCGAAATCGCGATGGGCGTCGATGCCGGTGATAACAAGGACGAGGGTGCGGGCGACCAGGGCATTATGTTCGGCTATGCCAGCGACGAAACGCCCGGCCTGATGCCCGCGACGCTATATTACAGCCACCAGATTCTCGAACGCATGGCCGCCGATCGTCATTCGGGTGCCGCGCCCTTCCTCGAACCCGATGCGAAGAGCCAGGTGACGCTCGCCTACGAAAACGAAAAGCCGGTCCGCGCGACCGCGCTCGTCGTATCGACACAGCATGCGCCAGGCTATTGCCTTCAGGGTGAAAGGGCGGATCCTGCCAAATATCAGCAACTTCACGATTATGTGAGCGGCGTGCTCAGGGATGTCTTGCCCGAAGGGTTCATCAGCGATGCCACGGCGATCTATATCAACCCGACCGGGGCATTCGAAATCGGAGGCCCCGATGGCGATGCGGGCCTGACCGGGCGCAAGATCATCGTCGATACCTATGGCGGCGCGGCGCCGCATGGCGGCGGCGCGTTCAGCGGCAAGGACCCGACGAAGGTCGATCGCTCGGCGGCGTATGTCGCCCGCTATCTTGCCAAGAATGTCGTCGCCGCGGGCCTCGCGCGCCGCTGCACGATCCAGTTGAGCTATGCGATCGGCATCGCCGAACCGCTCAGCGTCTATGTCGACACGCACGGCACGGGCACCGTATCAGAAGCGAAGCTTGAAGAGGTTCTCCCCAAGCTGGTTCGTCTCACGCCCAAGGGTATCCGCGAGCATCTGAAGCTCAATGCGCCGATCTACGCCAAGACCGCCGCTTATGGTCATTTCGGTCGCGATCCCGAGGGCGATCACTTTACCTGGGAAAAGACCGACCTCGTCGACCGGCTCAAGCACGCGGTTGCCGACTGACCGTTACCGACGACTGCTGAAATGATACGGCCCCCTCCCCACCGGGAGGGGGCTTCTTCATGCGCCGCCCGTGCGGTCATGTTGAATATCGTCGCCGGCATCCCTGCTGCCCTGGCCGTCATTCACGTCGCTGCGGACCTGCGCGTGCGCCAACAGCGCGAACAGCCCCGCCCCACCTGCAAGATTCCCCATGACCGCAGGCAGAATGAGGCCGCCCAGCCCCGCGCCGACGCCGACATCGCCATTGAACACCAGCAGGAACACCTCCGCCGATCCGACGATCGAATGAGAAAATCCGCCCAGCGCAACGACATAGGTAATCACGAAAATCAGCCAGAATGACTGGCCTCGTGCATTCGGCAAGACCCATGCAATCATCGCGATCAGAAACCCTGCAGGAACGGCATTGACGAACGTCGCGAGAAAATCATGATCCAACATGGTCGTCGATACTTCGACCATACCCTGTTTCAGTATCGGATCGACGATCAGACCATAAGCGGTGCAGAGCGAAGCAATTGCGGTGCCGACCATATTGGCCGCGATCACGATGCCCCACAGGCGCAACGTCTTGCCAAGCGCCCATAAAGATGGCCGCGTCGCCAGCGGCAGCATCGCGGTAACCGTGCTTTCGGTGAATAATTGCAACCGGCCTAGGATCACGAGCAGAAATCCGATCGGATAGCCGAGCGAGACCACCGCTTCCCGCCACGGCGCGTCGGGCAACTGCGCATGCAGCATGCCTTCGGCGATCAGCGACGTGTTGATCGCCAGTCCCGCCGCCATCCCCGACCATGCAAGCGCCCAGAAGGGCCGCTCCAGCTCCTCCTCGCCCGCCTTGCGGACGGTGCGATGCAGCGCCACGGCGTTCGGGGCTGAGAGGGATTCGCCCTGCTCGTCAGCGCCCTCGCCGCTATGCTCATTAAGCCGTTCGGGTTCGTCATGATGATGATCTGCCATTCAGGGCGCAACGCGGACCGCTCGACTTTGCTCCGGTCGGGCGATAGGTCGCCGCGAATATGAACGATCCGACGACAATCCGGCGCCTCTATGGCCGTCGACAGGGCCATAAGCTGCGCCAGGGGCAGGCGGCGCTGGTCGAGGAGCTGCTGCCCCGCGTCGCAGTGCCAGACACCGGCCCGGTCGACGCGATGACGCTGTTCGGCGATGCCGAAGGACACGGGCGTCCGCTGGAGGTCGAAATCGGTTTCGGCGCGGGCGAACATCTCGCGGGACAGGCGGCGATGCGCCCCGACACTGGCTTCATCGGCTGCGAACCGTTTCTCAACGGCGTCGTCGGCGCGCTCGGCCATATTCGCGATGGCGACCTCGACAATGTCCGCCTCCACATGGGCGACGCGCTTGAGGTGATCGAGCGGCTGCCCGATGCCAGTCTCAGC
>JAPKCG010000491.1 GCA_028823055.1 Sphingomonas bacterium | reverse complement strand
GATGACCAGCAGCCCGAGGACAGACAGCAGGAGCAGGAACCAGAACGACCGCCCGGTGCGCGATTGCTCCACGGCGTCGAGCAGGTCTGCTTCGGATTGAGCCACGACGATATCCGTCCCCTCGAACCGGCGTGCCACCTCGGTCGCGGACTGACTGCGGACGTCCGATTCCGCAGTGTCGACGTTGACCGCGACCGGCATGCCGGGCGCCTGGAGGCTGACGCGGGCGAGATAGAAGCCAGATTCTCCGGCGTGGTCTAACAGCGCCACATACTGATTGCTATGCTCGAGGACGGGGACGGCGATCGTTTCCCCTGACGGCGTGTCGAAGACGGCCTCGCTGGCATCGGGTTGGTCGACGTAGGACAGCGACAGGGAATCGCCCACCAGGCGCGGCGTCTCGAACTCACGCGCGGTGAGGTAGGTCACCATCTGTTGGAGGATCATGGGGAAAACCGGGGTGAGTGCCATGTTGTTCCAAGCGGAATCTGCAGAGGTGGTGAACATGAACACCTGTCCGCGGCCGACCGAGTGTTCCAGGAGCACGGGCGCCGCCGTGCCGGCCAGGGAAAGGACCGTCGAACTGCTGGCGGCGGGTTTGACCTGCAACATTTTGCGCAGGCGCGTCTCGCTGAGCAAATCCTCCGGCAGAGAGCGCAGCGGACGGCATACCGGGTGGTCGGGGAAGGTCGGGTCGAGCGGCCTGCCCACCCCGAGAGCATCGCTGGTGCTGACCGTTTGCTCGATCACCGCCGGGAGTAGAGACACCCCGTCGAGCGCCGAACGTTTGTTCCAGGCGGCGGCATCGACGTGGTCGCCCGCGAACCAGATCAGGCCGTTGCCGGCGCGGACGTAGCTTTCGAAAACGCGTGCCTGCTCGGGGGTGATGTCCGGGACATTTTGAAGAATCACGACATCAAAGTTCGCCAGATCTTGGCTCGGCAGATCGATCCATGGCACCGATTGCACCGAGAGATTCTCCTGACCCGAATCGCCACCGCGGGCCCGCAACGCTGCCGCGATGAAGCTGCCGGAACCGCCAGACTCACCTTCCACGCTCAGCACGGAAACCTTATCGCGGATAATCGCCACTGTGCGGCGAGTGTTATCCTCGAGTAGCGCGTCCTGCTCGAGCTCTGCGCTGATGCGCACCGGACCGGCATTACGAAAATGGACGAACAGTGAAACGGTCTCGGAAGCTCCCGGCTCAATCGCGGGAATCGTCTTGGTGTCGACCGTGATGTCGTTGGTCAGGCCCTTGACCTGGACATTCATGACAGGGCTTGTGCCGCAGTTGCGCACCGTCGCGCGATACCGAGCCACCGTGTTCTCACGGAGCACGCCTGAGACGAGTTCGAGGCCGGTGATCGCCAGGTTGTCGCTTCCTCCGAGCACGGGCACGATGGTCGTCGAGGCGCTCTCGGTCAAGTTCTCAAACGCTGCGCCCAGCCACGCGGGTTGCTCCTCCCAGTCGCTTGCCTGCATATCGGTCACGAGGAAAATTTGCTTCTGCGGAGCCTCCATCGACTCGGCCAGAGCCTTCAACTTTTTTGGAACGCTGGCGAGGTCGAGCGATTCCGGGCTCACCCGCTCAGACGAAAGTAGTTCGTCGAACTTCCCGGCATCGAAGGCCATGTTGCGTGCCAGCACCCGTTGCTCGGCGCCAAGCAGAACCAGACAGATCGGGTCCCCCGGATGGATGTTCTCCGTGATCACCCCGATCTTTTCGATCGCCCGTTCGAAGCGGGTGGCATCGCCATCGCTGTGCGCCATGCTGTAAGAGGCGTCGAGCGCGATGACGACGCCCGTCCGGCTCTCACCGATGCCCGAGGGCACCTCCATCGCGTCTTTCATGAACGGCTTTGCGAGAGCAGCCACCAACAGCAGAATCGCAAGACAGCGGATGCACAGTAGAATGAAATCCTTCAGCCGGAGCTGCCTCGATCGAATCCGAACGCTACGGTTGAGAAACTGCATGGCCGCCCAATCGGTCCGCTTTACTTGCTGACGGTTGAGCAAATGAGCCAAAATCGGCAATGCGATCCCGAGAGCCGCTAAAAGAAGAAATGGATTAAGAAAGCTCATGATCCGGCTCTGCCGGTCGATCCATTCAACAACGATTCGCGCTGGTGGAAGAATTCGTTCAGGACGACGTCCAGAGGTCTTGAAGTGTCAACGAGCGCATAATCGACCTGACTGGCCACGCATCCGTCGCGGAAGGCGCTGAGGTATTCGTTCAAGTTGGCAAGATAATCTTGCTTGATACGCTCGGGCTGGGTGATCAAAGGTTCTTCACCTTCCAAGCCATCGAATTGCCAAGTCCCCTCAAACGGAAACTCCAGCTCGTGTGGATCGAGGGTATGCAAAACCATGACGTTGTGCCCATCGAACCTAAGGTGGTCGAGACCCGCTAGGACGTCGTCCACGTCGGAAAGGAAATCGGAAAGAACGACCACGAACGATCGTC
>JAPKCG010000490.1 GCA_028823055.1 Sphingomonas bacterium | reverse complement strand
GCGCCGATCGATTTCTCCGCCGATCATATCGAGTTGCAGGACAAGGCGAACCGCGCGGTCCTGTCGGGCAGCGTCGCGGTGAAGCAGGCCGAAATGACGCTGAACGCGGCGCGAATGACGGTCGCCTATACCGGTCAGGTCATCGGCGGCAGTCCGCAGGTATCGCGGCTCGACGCGGCAGGCGGCGTCACCGTGCGCCGTCCCGATCAGACCGCGCGCAGCCAGTATGCGATCTACGATCTCAACCGCCGCGTCATCACGATGCTCGGCGCGGTCACGCTCAATCAGGGCGGCAACACCGTCAATGGCGGGCGGCTGACGATGAACCTCGACACCGGCCGCGCGGTCATCGACGGATCGTCGGTTGCGGGGTCGAGCGGTTCGACCGGTGGTGACGGCAACGTTACGCAGCGTAATGGCCGCGTCACCGGCACTTTCTCGGTGCCCGACCGCAGCAACTGATCGCCCCGGTTGCGACGGCCCATCGCAACGGGGCTATCGCGCCCGCGTCGATTTTGCCATGCACGTTTCCTGCCAACCGGGTCTGCGCTAAGCATTCGGTAACCAATTGTTGCGAGGCATCGAACCATGGACGCACCCGTCACCACCGTGCTCGAAGAGGCAGAGCCGATCCACGAGGCCCCCGTCACCGACGGGCTGCAAGTCGTGTCGATCGCCAAATCCTATGACAAGCGCACCGTCCTCACCGATGTTTCGGTCACCGTCGGCCAGGGTGAAGTCGTCGGGCTGCTCGGCCCGAACGGGGCGGGCAAGACGACGTGTTTCTATTCGGTCATGGGTCTCGTCAAACCCGATTCGGGTCGGATCATGCTCGACGGGGAGAACATCACCGGCCTGCCCATGTACCGCCGCGCGATCCTGGGGCTCGGTTACCTGCCACAGGAAACCAGCATCTTTCGCGGGCTGTCGATCGAAAAGAATATCCTGACGGTTCTCGAACTGTCCGAACCCGATCCCGCGGCGCGAACGCGGAAACTCGATCGCCTGCTCGACGAATTCGGTCTCACCAAATTGCGCGCCAGCCCCGCGATGGCGCTGTCGGGGGGCGAACGACGCCGCGCCGAAATCGCGCGCGCACTCGCCGCAGATCCCAAGATCATGTTGCTCGACGAACCGTTCGCGGGCATCGACCCGATCTCGATCGCGGACATTCGCGATCTGGTGAAAGACCTGAAACGTCGCGATATCGGCGTGCTCATCACCGATCACAATGTCCGTGAAACCCTCGACATCGTCGATCGCGCCTACATCATCTATGATGGCCGCGTGTTGTTCAGCGGCAGCCCCGCCGAACTCGTCGCCGACGCCAATGTCCGCCGCCTGTATCTGGGCGAGGGTTTTTCGCTCTGATCGCATGAGCCTCGCCCCGCGCCTCGACCTGCGCCAGTCGCAATCGCTGGTGATGACGCCGCAATTGCAGCAGGCGATCAAACTGCTGGCGCTGTCCAATCTCGAAATCGAAGGCTTCATCGCCGAAGAGATCGAGAAGAACCCGCTGCTCGAGGCATCGCAGACCGACGAGGTCATCCGCCCCGAACGCGCCGAGGCTCCCGATCGCGCCGGCGCGGACGAGCTGGTCGGTGCGACCGCCCCAGGCGCGGAACCCGCCGAACCGCTCGACATCGATTACGCGACCGAAAGCCATCAGCAGGACAGCGTGTCGGATGGTGGCGGCGGCAATGACGGCGCGCTGTCGATGAGCGCGGGCGGCGGTCAGGCGGGGTCGGGTGCCGGCGAGGCGGTCGATCTCGACGCCTTCGCCGACACCGACCTGACGCTCGCCGACCATCTGCTTGCGCAGGCGGGCGCGGTCGTCGATCGCGCCGACTGGTTCATTGCACAGCATCTGATCGATCAGATCGACGAGGCGGGGTATCTCACCGTCTCGCTGCTCGACATCGCGACCCGGCTCGGCATCGCGACGGCGCGGGTGGAACGGGTGCTGGCGCAGATCCAGACGCTCGACCCCACCGGCGTCGGCGCGCGCGATCTGTCCGAATGCCTCGCGCTGCAGGCGAAGGAGGCGGATCGTTACGATCCGTGCATGGCGCGGCTGATCGACAATCTCGATCTGCTCGCGCGCGGCGACCTCACCCGCTTGAAGCGCATGTGCGGCGTCGATGACGAGGATATGGCGGACATGATCCGCGAACTGCGCGGCTATGATCCCAAACCCGGCTGCCGCTATGGCGGGGAGCCTGCGCTGGCGGTGACCCCCGACCTGTTCGTTGTGCGCACCACGTCCGGCTGGGGGATCGAGATCAACGCGACCACCTTACCCCGCGTCCTCGTCAACCGCCGCTATTACAACGAGCTCAGCCACGGCCCGCAGGATAAATCGTCAAAGGCGTGGCTGTCCGATTGTCTCGCCAGCGCCAACTGGCTGGTCAAGGCGTTGGACCAGCGCCAGCGCACGATCATCAAGGTCGCGACCGAGATCGTGAAGCAGCAGG
>JAPKCG010000489.1 GCA_028823055.1 Sphingomonas bacterium | reverse complement strand
GGCTCCGGCGTCACTCGTCCTGCAGGTCCATGACTTTTTTTCGCTCGGCCTGCTCGCAGGGGCGGCGTTTTTCATCATCATCGCCAAGCAACGCCGCGATCTCGGGCTCGGCATCGTCTATTGCGGCCTGCCCGTTCTCGCGCTGATGATCATCCGGCGACAGGATGAGGGGATCGTCTTCGCACTCTGGGCGCTCGCGCTCGTGTGGATGTGCGACATCGGTGCCTATTTCGCGGGCCGGACGATCGGCGGTCCCAAACTCGCGCCGCGGATCAGCCCTAACAAGACCTGGGCGGGATTGATCGGCGGCGTCATGCTCGCGGGGGTGTTCGGCGCGTTCATGCATTTCCGCTACGGCTTGCCAATGCGAATGACGCTTGCAACGCCGGTGCTGGCGGTTATCGCGCAGATGGGCGATCTGTTCGAAAGTGCGTTGAAGCGGCGTGCCGGGGTCAAGGACAGCGGCAACATCCTGCCCGGCCATGGCGGTGTCATGGATCGGCTCGACGGGCTCGTCCCCGTCGCGCCGCTGGCCGCGTTTCTCGTCGTCCTGCCGCATTTCTATCCGTGAAGAGTATCACGATCCTCGGTGCGACCGGCTCGGTCGGCACCTCGACGCTAGATCTCGTCGAGCGCGAGCCCGATCGCTTCCGCGTGCGTGCGCTTACCGCCAATCGCGATGTCCGTCGCCTTGCCGATGCGGCGATCCGCACCCATGCCGAAATCGCGGTCGTCGCGGATGAACGCTGCCTTCCCGAACTGAAAGCGGCGCTGTCGGGCACCCCGACACAGGCCGCAGGCGGCATGGCCGCGATCTGCGACGCCGCGGCGGGAGCGGACTGGACGATGGGTGCGATCGTCGGGTGCGCCGGGCTGAAACCGGTCATGGCAGCGGTGAAATCGGGCGGAATCGTCGTCATCGCCAACAAGGAGCCGTTGGTATCGGCGGGCGATCTCGTTCTTGCCGCTGCCAGCGAAAGCGGTGCGACCCTGCTCCCCGCCGATAGCGAACACAACGCGATCTACCAGTGCTTTGACAGCACACGCCCCGCGCGGGTCCGGCGCATCGTCATCACCGCCAGCGGCGGCCCGTTCCGGGACTGGTCGATCGAGCAGATGCGCGGCGTGACCCCCGAACAGGCCATCGCGCATCCTAATTGGTCGATGGGCGCGAAAATCAGCGTCGATTCGGCGACTATGATGAACAAGGGGCTCGAACTAATCGAGGCGGCGCGGCTGTTTCCCGTACCCCATGACCGTATCGAGATCGTCGTGCATCGCCAGTCGGTGATTCACAGCCTCGTCGATTATGTCGACGGTTCGATGCTCGCGCAGCTCGGCCCCAGCGACATGCGCGTACCGATCGCGCACACACTCGCCTGGCCCGACCGGATGGCGACGCCGATGGAGCCGCTGGACCTCGTCGCGCTGGGGCGGCTCGACTTTGAGGCGGCCGATCCCGCCCGCTTCCCCGCGCTGCAACTCGCGCGTGATGCGTTGACCACGGGCGGTGCGCGCCCTGCGATCCTCAACGCAGCGAACGAGATCGCGGTCGCCGCTTTTCTGGCACGCCGCATCGGTTTCCTCGAAATTGCCGCAATCGTCGCCGATACGCTGTCGCGCTACCATCCGCCCGCGCCGGACAGCCTCGACGATGTGCTTGCCGTCGATGCAGAAGCGCGAACGATAGCGGACGAGTGCGTGCAGGCACGTGTGAAGGATGGCGTAGAGTGATGCAGTCCCCCGGTCTGTTCCTGACGATCATCGCGTTTCTCGGCGCGATCGGCCCGCTCGTATTCATCCACGAAATGGGTCATTACCTTGCCGGGCGATTGTTCGGGATCAAGGCGGATGCCTTTTCAATCGGGTTCGGTCGTGAGATCACGGGCTGGACCGACAAGCGCGGTACAAGGTGGAAGGTCGCGTGGGTGCCGCTCGGCGGCTACGTCAAATTCGCGGGGGACATGAACGCGGCGGGCGCGCCCGATGCGGCATGGCTTGCATTGCCCGCCGAAGAGCGCGCGCGTACATTTCAGGCGAAACCGCTCTGGCAGCGCGCGATCGTCGTCGCGGCGGGGCCGGTCGTGAACCTCGTTCTCGCTGTGCTGATCCTCGCGGGGTTCGCTTACAGCTATGGCACCGACCGGACGCCCCCCGTTGTCGACGATGTCGTCGCGGGCGGTCCCGGCGCGGCAGCGGGGTTGAGGCAGGGTGACCGGATCGTCGCGATCAACGCGCGTCCTATCGGGACGTTTTCAGACCTCGCCCGCTTTGCACAAATCCATCCGTCGGAGCGCGTCTCGTTGACGCTGATCCGCGCTGGCGACCGGATCGTCCAGCCGCTCACGATCGGCGTCGAACGTCAGCGTGATCGCTTCGGCAACGATTATCGCATCGGTCGGATCGGCATCGCCAGTGGCGCGCCCGTGCTCGCACCGGTCAGCCTGATCGAGGCGCCGATCGCCGGATTGCGGA
>JAPKCG010000488.1 GCA_028823055.1 Sphingomonas bacterium | reverse complement strand
GGGGGGGGGGGGGGGGGGGGGGGGGGGGGGGGGGGGGGGGGGGGCGCGGGGGGGGCCCGCGACGGGCGCGTCCGCGACTGCCGCGATCATCGCAGGCCCGTTGGCGACCGACGCCGGCGTCATGGCGACGAGGGGCGAGGCGGTTGTCTGAATAGCCGGGTCGGGCGTGGCAGCAGGTGTCGAAGCCGATGATGTTTTTGCGATGGCCGGTTTTGACACCCGAATCGCGTCTGCCCGGAGCGCAATGGTGACCGGCGCAGGCTCGGTGCGTGGCGTCGCGGGTGTGCCGGGCAACACCGTCGCACGTTGCGGTATTGCCGGGGCGGCCGCCGCCGCCGCTTCACCGGCCGGTACAGCGGTAGCCTGACCATTCGGATCAGCCAGGACGGGAGCGACGTTCGATGGGGTGATCGCAGACCTGATCGTTGGCGCGACCGTCGCAACGCCGGATGAGGGCCGCTCGATCGGCGTGGGCGACGGGGTTACGACTGAAACGAACATCGCCGCCGCCGCCGGGACCGCGAGTGGGAGCGTCGACATCCTATCCGGCATTATGCCGTCGGAATCTGTCCCGGTCCCGGTTCCGGTCGTGGTCCTGGTTCTGGTCGTGGTCGTGGTCGTGGCATCATCTGACTTTGTGGGATCTTGGGTGGCGGATGAGGAGACCTGCTTCGCCAGAAAGCGACTGGCAATCTGTTCGGCGACGATCGCCACAGGTCGTCTGGATGCTGGATCGCCGTCCATATCGGATTTGGCGACGGGTGAGCCAGCCGCGTATTCGGACTGCGGGGGCACGAGCAACGCGACCAGCGGGTCGATCGTCGGGGCTTCACTGGTGGGCGAAGGGACAGGCGCCTCCGTCGCGGCAACGGATGCGGTCAGAACATAGGGGGCGAGTGCGCCCGACAGCGGCGTCGGCAGCAAGGTGCCGGGGGCGGCAACGTCTTGCCGAACCGCGGCAGCGAGCGTCGGGATAGCGAAAGTTGGGATCGTCGTATCGGGTGGAGCGATCGTCATGCCCGCCGCCGCGTCCGCACCCGACAGCAACGCGCCGAAATCGGGCATCGCATCGCCGCTCGCGGTGCCGAGCGCGATCGCAAGCGGGCTGGTGGCGGGGGTTGAGAAAATGGTCGACAGCATCATCGGCGTTGGCTCTGCAATTGTTCGCAGGTCATTCAGCAAGGATCGTGCCGTTTTCTTCCTGCGGGGGGTGATTCTTCAAGCGCGCGCATCGCTTTGACGGTTTCTTCCGCTTTGGCGCGGTCACGCAATTTCTCGACCGCATTCTGATCGCGGCGCGCGGCGCGGGTCGCTTCGGACGCGGCACCAAGGCGATACTCGGCGGCATCGACGCGGACCTGTGCGGCATGTTGCGACTGATGCAGGCGATCGCGATAAAAGGCGGCGGCGTTCAGTGAAAACCCCGCCGCATCGCTTGGTGTCGGCGAGACCGCATCGGCAAGCGCGGCGATGCGGGCGCTCAGCGCGGCCTCGTTCGCGGCGCGGGCGCGCGCCTCGACCTCCTGTGCGCGGGTCAGGTTGAGCTGGATCGTGCGCACGCGATGAATACGGTCGAGCATCCGCCGGTCGCGCGCCACCCGATCAGCCCTCGCCGAACACGCCGACCAGTTCGGTCACGGCATCATCTAGGCTGATATTCTCGTCCGCATCCTGGCGGATATAGGCCATGATCGCATCATGACATGAAATCGCGGCGTCGATCGCGGGGTCCGCGCCCGGACGGTACGCACCCATGAGCACGAGGTCGCGATTCTCCTCATAGGTCGCAAGATGCCGCCGCAAGACGCGCGCGGCGGTGACATGCCCGCGTTCGACGATGTCGTTCATGACACGGCTGACCGACGGACCGATATCGATCGCGGGATAGACGCCGCGTTCGGCGAGCGCGCGATTGAGGACGATATGCCCGTCGAGAATCGATCGCGCCGAATCGACGACGGGGTCGTTGCCGTCGTCACCATCGGCAAGCACCGTATAAATCGCGGTGATCGACCCGCCCGACGTGATGCAGGTGCCCGCGCGTTCGATCAGATTGGGCAGCATCGCAATCGCCGATGGGGGATAGCCGCGCGCACTGGCGGGTTCACCGAGCGCGAGGCCGATTTCGCGTCCCGCATGGGCGACGCGGGTGAGCGAATCCATGATGAGGAGGACTTTCTTGCCCTCTGCACGGAAGGCCTCGGCTATCGCCGTCGCGCGCAGAGCGCCGCGAATACGCAATACGGGGGAATGATTGGCGGGGACCGCGACCACGACCGAACGCGCACGCGCCTCACCCGCGACCTTGGTTTCGAGAAAGTCGGCGACTTCGCGGCTGCGTTCACCGATCAGGCCGATGACGACGACATCGGCGGCGGCGGCGCGGACGATCATGCCGAGCAACACCGATTTGCCGACGCCCGAACCCGCCATGATGCCGACGCGCTGGCCCTGACCGACGGTCAGCAATCCGTTGATCG
>JAPKCG010000066.1 GCA_028823055.1 Sphingomonas bacterium | reverse complement strand
CGGGGCGGCGTCCTCTTCGCGACCGGCGGCGAGCGTATCGAGATCGAGGCGCCGGTCATCAAGGTCGTCGATACGGTCGGTGCCGGCGATACCTATCAGGCGGCGCTGCTGTGCTGGCTCGACGAGGCCGGCCTCGCACATCCGTCGGCACTGGGCACGCTGACGCACGACCAGCTGACGGCGATGGTACGCTTTGCCGGACAGGCCGCAGGGCTCACATGCACCCGGCGCGGACCGCAACTGCCGCGTCGCGACGAATTGCACCCGGCTTTCCCCGATCCCGGTCAGCGCCCGGCGGCCATCGCGACGTGGGAATGCACACCGACCTAAGATCCGGCGCGCCTACGACGTCACTTCGCAATAAAAGAGGATGATCATGACTGGCAGATGGCTCGCCGCATGCGTCGCGGCATTCGTGGGCGCGTGTCCGCAATCCGGGCATACGCAATCCACGTCTTCGCAATCTACGCCGCTGGAACGCACGTCGCGGATACCCGACACGAGTGCGGCGGGCATCGCGGAGACGCTGGGCGATACGCCCACCGCGCCGATCAGTCCCTGGCAACCCTTCGCCAAGGACGGCGTGGCGCTGACGCTGACCTATACGGGCGAGGCGGCGACCAACGTTACGGGCGGCCTGACCCGCGATGCGGCGTATGCCGGGCAGGTCTTTGCCGGGGTGGATGCGGATCTGGACAGAATCCTCGGCATCCCCGGCGCGACGATCCATGTCGCGATGACCAATCGCCACGGCCAGAGCCTTTCCGCGATCGCGATCGGCAACAATACGTCCGTGCAGGAAATCTTCGGGACGCAGAACACGCATCTCGCGCTGCTGACGTGGCAGCAGAAGCTGTTCGATGGCAAATTCGAATTCGAGCTTGGTCGAAGCGTGTCCAACGTCGCCTTCACGACATCGCCCTATTATTGCGCGTTCCAGACCAACGCCGTGTGCGGCAATCCGGTGTTCGTGTACTTCGCGGGCAATTCGAGCGGGTTTCCAGCAAGCCGCTGGGCGATGCACGCCACCGTACGCTTCACCCCGAGCGTGTCCTTCCACGCAGGGGCGTACGAGGTAAATCCCGACCGGGGTGCGCGCGGCGATCATGGTTTCGATTTCGGGACCGCCAATGCGACCGGCGTGTATGTGCCGTTCGAACTCGCGTATGACAGCGGCGCGGCTGGTGCCCGGCTCCCCGGTCATTATCAGGTGGGCGGCTGGTTGGATCGATCCAGCTACGAGGATCCGTTGCGCGACGATGCCGGAGGGATCGCGGTGCTGACCGGCGCGACACCGGCGCGACGGTTCGGCAGGACCGGCGGCTATGTGCGGTTCGATCAGGCCTTGACGCGCAAGGCCAGTCCGACACCGCGTGGCCTCGGCATCTTCGGTGTCGCGATGGCCAATATCGACGGTCGCGTCCCGTCCGATCGGTTCTTCGAGCTTGGCCTGCTACAGACGGGAACGTTTCGTGGGCGCGATACCGACACGATCGGGTTCGTCGTGACGGACCAGCGGCTGAGCGAACTTGCGATACGACGGCTGGCGGCCGCGCGCATTGCCGCCGGAGGAGACGGGGACGGCATCGATCGGCATCAGGTCATGCTCGAACTGAACTACGGCCTGCAGCTCGGCCGGGCACTGCGCGTGCTTCCCAACGTGCAGTACATCGTCAACCCGGATCAGTTGTCCGCGCCGTTCCAGCGCAAGGCGTCCGGCGACGCGCTGGTGTTCGGATTTCGCCTGTCGGTCGATGCGCTCGCGCTGCACGACATCGCAAAAAAAGGGCAGTAATTGCAGGAACGGCGCTAGGAATCGAACGCTGGCTCAGCGAGTTTAGGCACGCCTTTCAGGCATCCTCTCCTAAAACCTAAAGCCTGTCGCGGTTGCGGCAGGCCTTTTTTTATAACTGGTTTCTGACCGGAAGGGCAGCTGTCGCGTGCTTCTCAATCATGTCGTAGATCTTTGTCTGCGGAGCCTAACTGAACAGTGCGGCACGCCTCACCAATCATACCGAAACGGATTGTGATGTAGGCAGCCGCTTCCGGCGATCGTCCGCAGGCGGCCTTATCCGAAACCATAGGGCGTAGAGCGCGGGCAGGAACACCAGCGTCAGGACTGTCCCGCCGAGCGTCCCGCCGATCAGCGTGACCGCCATCGATCCCCAGAACACCGAACTGATCAGCGGGACGAAGGCGAGCACGGCCGCCATTGCCGTCAGGATCACCGGCCGCGATCGCTGCACGGTCGCCTCGACGACCGCGTCATAGGGATCCATCCCCTCCCGCTCGTGATCGTGAATCTGTCCGATCAGGATCAACGTGTTGCGCATCAGGATTCCCGCCAGCGCGATCAGGCCGAGAATCGCGTTGAACCCGAACGGCTGGCCGGTGACGAGCAGCGTCGGCACCACGCCGATGAGCCCCAGCGGCGCGGTCAGCAGAACGATCGCCATCGCCGAGAGGCTGCGGACCTGGAGGATGATCACGACCATCATCAGCACGATCATGATCGGGAATATCGGCGCGAGCGCGGCATTCGCCTTGCCCGCCTCCTCAATCGAGCCGGCCATGTCGATATGGTAGCCGGACGGCAGCGTCTTGATGATCGGCTGCAACTTTTCGAGCATCGCGGTCGATACGTCGGGCGGCTGCAGGCCATCGGCGATGTCGCCGCGGACCGTGATCGTCGTCAGCCGGTCGCGGCGTTGCAGGATCGGGTCCTCCATGCGGACTTCGAGCTTGCCGATCTGGCCTACTGGCACGCGTTGGCCATTCGCGCCGGTCAGCATGTAGTCGCCGATCCGCGCCGGATCGAGCCGATCGCTGCCCCCGGACCGCGCCACCACGTCGACCGTCCGGATATCCTCGCGCGCCTGGCTGACCGTCGTACCGGTCAACAGGAACTGCAACTGTTCGGCCACGTCGCTCGATGTCAGGCCGAGCGCGCGCAGCCGATCCTGATCGAGAACGAAGTGGAGCGTGGGCACACGGTCGCCCCAGTCGGCGTTGACGGTACGCATCGTCGGATCGGCCTGCATTACGCCCTGCACCTTGTCGGCGAGGCTGCGGACGGTTGCGAGATCGGAGCCACTGATACGGAACGCGACGGGGAAGGGGGAGTAGGGGCCGAATACGAGTTGCGTCGCGCGAACCCGTGCCTGTGGTGCGAGCCCCTCCGCCGCAGCCTCACGCAGCCGAACCTTCAAGGCGTCACGCGCATCCTCGTCGGCAGTCAGGACGATGATCTTTGCAAAGGACGGGTCGGGCAGCTCGGGCGACAGCGACATGAAGAAGCGTGGTGCGCCCTGGCCGACATAGGTCGTAACGACCTTGGCCTCTGGCTGCTTGCGCAACCAGGTCTCGACCAGTTTTGCGGCCTCGTCGGTCTGTGCGATCGCGGTGCCCTTTGGCATCTGCACCTCGACCAGCACCTCGGGACGGTCTGACGCGGGAAAGAACTGCTTGTTGACCAGCGCCATGCCCGCGCCTGCGATCAGGAACGCGCCCAGCGTCGTCAATGCGACGAGCAACTTGCGCCGAACCGCCCAGGCGATGACGCCGCGGACCTTTTCGTAACGCGGCGTCCGGTAGATTGCCGCGTGACCGCCCTCGATCGGCTTGATATCGGGCAGCATCTTTACGCCCATGTACGGCGTGAAGATCACCGCCACGAACCACGACGCGATAAGCGCGAAGCCGACTACCCAGAAGATGTTGCCGGCATATTCGCCCGCAGTCGACTGCGCGAAGCCAACCGGCATCAGCCCGATCACGGTCACCAGCGTGCCCGCGAGCATCGGCGCAGCGGTGTGGCTCCAGGCATAGGCCGACGCGCGGATGCGGTCGTACCCCTCCTCCATCTTCACCACCATCATCTCGATCGCGATGATCGCGTCGTCGACCAGCAGGCCGAGTGCGAGGATGAGCGCACCGAGCGTTATGCGGTCGAGCACCCGGCCGGTCGCCCACATGATGACGAGTACGACCGCAAGCGTGAGCGGCACCGCGGCGGCGACGACGATGCCCACGCGCCAGCCGAGACTGACGAGGCTGACGATCATCACGATCGCGAGCGCCTCAAGAAAGGTGTGCATGAACTGATCGACTGCGTCGGTGATGTTGACCGACTGATCGGTGACGCGGGTCAGGCTCATCCCGAGCGGCAATTCGTCGCCGATCTTCGCGACCTCGGCGTTGAGCGCCTTGCCGAGGTCGAGCCCGTTCCAACCGTCGCGCATGATGACGCCAAGCAGAAGAGCGGGTTCGCCCTGGCTGCGGATGAGGAAGGTAGCGGGATCCTCGTAGCCGCGATCGACCTTGGCAATCTCGGACAGCCGTAGCGTGTTGCCGTTCGCGACGATCGGCAGGTCGCGGATCTTCGACAGATCATCGAACGCGCCGTCGAGGCGGACCACGACCTGCTGCCCCTTTGTCTCGATCGAGCCCGCGGGCGTGATGAGGTTCTGCCTCGAAAGCGCGGCGAAGATGTCGCGGGGCGAGACGCCGAGCGTGGCCAGCCGTTCCTCGGCGAATTCGACATAGATGCGCTCCGGTCGCTCGCCGACGATGTTGATCTTGTTGACGCCTGGCACGTGGAGCAGCCGCTGGCGCAGCGTCTCCGCCTCGCGCGCAAGCGAGCGTTGCGGCTCGCCCTTCGCCTTCAGCGCGTAGAGCGCGAAGGTGACGTCGCCATATTCGTCGTTGACGAACGGCCCGACCACGCCGCGCGGGAGGCTCGGCGCCTCGTCGCTCATCTTCTTGCGCGCCTGATAGAACTGATCCGGCACGTCCTTGGGGGGAGTCGTATCGCGCAGCGTCAGTGTGGTGAAGGCTAGGCCGGGACGCGTGAACGTCTCGCTGCGATCGTACCAGCGCAGTTCCTGCAGGCGCTTCTCGAGCGGCTCGGCGACCTGATCCTGCATCTCCTGCGCGGTCGCGCCGGGCCAGGCGGTGACGACCGTCATCACCTTGATCGTAAAGCCCGGATCCTCCGCGCGGCCCAGCCTGGTGAAGGCGGCAACTCCGGCGACCACGATCGCGATCAGGAAGAACAGCGTGACGGATCGTTCGCGAACCGCGAGCGCCGACAGGTTGAAGCGGCCGGGTGCCTTTTGCTCGTCGCCACTCATCGAGCGGCGACCCGGACGATCTGGCCCTGGTGCAGCATGTGCGCACCCATCGCGACGAAGCGGTCACCCGATTTCAGGCCTGAGGCGACCGTGGCGGTCTCTTCCCCGATCGCGGTTACCGTTACCGGTCGCCATGAAACCTTCGGCTGCGGGCCGGCACCGACGATCCATACGCCCGGTCCGTGGCCGGTATCGCGCAACGCGCCGAGTGGCACCTCAGTCGCGACCGTATCGCCGGGTTTCGACAGCGTTACCGTGACGGTCGCGCCGATCGGCGCGCGCGCAATTTCCCCGGCAAGGACATAGCGGGCGTCGAAAGTGCGCGATGCCGGGTTGGCGGAATCGGCCAGCTGCCGCAGGGTCGCGCTGCCGGTCGCACCGTCGAATGTGCGCGCAAGCGCGGTCGAGCCCAGCCGCGGCCGCAGCGTTTCCGGCAATTGCACCAACGCCTCGCGTGGTCCCGACCGGGCGAGGCGGACAACGACCTGCCCTGCGGCGACGACCTGTCCCGGCTCGGCCAGCGTCTCGATCACGGTGCCGTCCCCATCGGCTAGCAGTAAAGTGTAGTTGGCCTCATTTCGTGCAACGCGCGCTTGTGCCCGCGCGGCGCTCAGTTGCGCGCGCGCCGCGTCCGCTGCGGCTTTGACCTGATCATAAGCCGACTCGGATATCGCGCCTGCGCCGACGAGGTCGCGGTATCGCTTCTCGTCCGCGCCAGTCTGTTCGGCGCGCGCGCGTGCTGCATCGACGGCCCCCTGCGATGCGCGGGTCGCAAGCGACAGGTCGGTCCCGTCGATCCGCATCAGCGGCTGGCCACGGCGCACGCGCTGACCGGTGTCGACCAACCGCTGCGTGACCTTGCCGCCCACGCGAAAGCCCAGGTCGCTCTGAATACGCGCCGCGACGACGCCGGTGAACTCACGCGTTGCCGCGTTGGCGACGACCGGTCTGGCGATCCTGACCAGCGGTGGGCGTGTGCGCGGATCGGGCTCCGCGTGATGGCAGGCGGTCAACGTCGCGGATGCCAGCACCGGCATGGCCAAGGCGATATACAGTCGGTTCGACACACGGATTCTCCACAGAAGCGAAACCCGAATGTTGCCTTATGACCATATTGTCAACTGGTCACATCTCCGAGAACTATGGCGCGAGGCTTCGCAGGATAAGGCCGGTGACTTCGTTCTGCGCGTCGGGAAGCAGATCCAGATTACGCTCCAGGTGCAGCGGATCGATGAACGGCGTCATCGCGTAATAGATCGAGCGGACCGTCTCATCGAGCGGCGTCTTGCGCTCGAACTCGCCGCTTTTCCGCCCCTGTTTGACGATCTCCTGGATCATGTCCCGGAGCGATCGGGAATACGCCTGCGCCGACCCCCAGCGCTCCGACGCGGCAAGGGCTGCGATCTCGTAAATCTTGCGATCCTCGAAAAACAGCGCGACGCCGAGCGTGGTTATGCTCCTGAACATACGACGAAACCGGTCGGTCGCGCTGCCGCCCGCATCGACAGCCTTGTGCGCTTCGGTCAGAATCTGTTCTAGGCGTGCACCGCAGATCGCCTCGCCGATCGCCTGCTTCGATTCGAAGAACCGGTAGATATAGGCCTTCGAAAACCCGATCTCGCGCGCGAGGTCGGCGACGGTCGTCTTGCTGTATCCGTAATGAGCGAAGCAGTCGTTTGCGGCCTCGACGATCTGGTCGCGGACCGCATGTTCGGCAGGGCCACGCGTCGGGGAGAATGGGGGGGCGGCATCGGTCATCGCCGCGTCATAGGCCGACGGGGCCCCGTTGACAAACGATGACCATATGCATCATTGGTCACAGCCTGAGTCATCGAAGGTCGATCATGCGCCATTTCCGCTCCGCTGCCAGTCTGGCTACCACGCTGCTGTTGCTGAGTGGCTGCACGACCGCGCCGCGCTACGCCGTCCCGGTGTCGTCCGCACCGGCCGCCTTTGTCGGCTCGGGCGCCGTCGAGGAGAGATCGGCGGGCGCAGAACAGGCCGATCTCGTCACCTGGTGGCGCGGGTTTCACGATCCGTTGCTCACCAGTTTCGTCGAACGCGCGCTGGCACAGAATCTCGACCTGCAACAGGCCGGTGCGCGCGTGGCGCAGGCGCGTGCCGCGCTGAAGACCGCCAACGCCGCGCTGCTTCCGTCCGGTCAGGTCAACGGACAGGCGGGTGAGATCTATCAGTCGCTGGAGACACCGATCGGACGGATCGGCAGCGCGTTTCCCCAGTTCGAGCGTGCGACCGAAACCTACGAACTCAATGTCGGCGCAAGCTGGGAACTCGACGTCTTCGGCGGGCGCGACGCCGCGCGCGATGCGGCGCGTGCCGACTGGCAGGCGTCCGCAGCCGCCGCAGTGGCCGTGCGTCTTGCGGTCGCGGCGCAGACGGCGGACACGTATATCGCAATCCGGGCCTTGCAGGCGCGGCTCGGCGTTGCCCGCGCGCAGGCCGATACGCAGGCGCGTCTCGTCGATCTGATCGCGCTGCAATACCGCAAGGGCGTCGCGGCCGAACTGCAACTTCGGCAGGCGGAAGGGGCGCTGGCGCAGGTTCGCGCCTCGGTCCCGGCGATCCAGAACCAGCTCGACAAGGCGCTGACCGCGCTCGACATTCTCATCGGGGTGCAGCCAGGGGCGACCCGCTCCGAATTCACGGTCGTTACCACGATCCCGTCTCCCCCGGCGATCGCGACCGCGGGCGGTCCCGCCAGCCTGTTGCGCCGTCGCCCCGACATCATCGCCGCCGAACGAACGCTGGCGGCGTCCAGCGCACGGATCGGCGTTGCGATGTCGGAATATTACCCGAAATTCTCATTGAGCGGGCTGCTCGGCACCGCGACGACCGCGGCAGGCGGTCTGTTTGGCGGCAATGCGACACAGGCGAACGGCGTGCTGGGCCTACGCTGGCGGCTGTTCGACTTCGGCCGAGTCGATGCTGAGGTTAGGAACGCCAGGGGACGGAACGCGGAAGCGCTCGGCGCCTACCGCCTGGCCGTCCTGCGCGCATCGCAGGATGTCGAGGATGCCTTCTCTACGTTGGTTCAACAGGAAGCACGGTCCACTATGCTGAGCCAGGGTGAGACATCGTTGAGCCGCGCCCGGGATGCCTCGTTCGCAGCCTATAAGGGAGGGGTCGCCAGCCTGATCGAGGTCCTGGATGCGGACCGGCGCCTGCTCGAAACGCGGGACGGGGTGATCCAGGCACGCGCGGCCGCCAGCCGTGGTGCCGTCGCGTCGTTCCGGGCGCTTGGCGGGGGCTGGGATCCCGCTAATCCGGTTACCGTATCAATGGCCAAACTGTGAGAGCGACCCATGACGACGGCTCTGTCAGACCAATGTGGCAGGTCGGGGTAGGGGCTGATAGCGAGCTGCAATGAGCCGAAAATCCCGTGCGAAGCCGCCAAGCCCGTTTGCGGATCAGCGCGGTCCTTTTGGTAGCGCTTTTCTCACCGCTGGGACAATACGGTTGACGATGACGCCGACGCCGCGCGCATTGGGATGGAGACCGTCGGCTTGCAGCAGCGCGCGGTTCGCGGCGACGCCATCGAGAAAGAAGGGGTAGAGCGGAACGTCGTGCTTACGGGCGAGTGCGGGGTACATCGCGTCGAATGCGGCGCCGTAATCGCGGCCCAGATTAGGCGCGGCGCGCATCCCCGCGATCAGGACCGGAATGTCCCGCCGACCAAGCTCTGTCAGAATCGCGTCGAGGTTGGCGCGTGCCTGTGCCACCGGTAGCCCGCGAAGCATGTCGTTGGCGCCGAGTTCGACGATGACGAGATCCGGTTTGACCCCCAGGCCGCGCAGGCCCCAGCGCAGCCGTGCGCGTGCCTGCGCGGCGGTATCGCCCGCCACGCCCCCGTTGCGGACGGTTGCGGCGATGCCCGCACGGCGCAGGGCCGCCTGTAACTGGTTGGTGAAACCCGCCGCAGGTGACAGGCCGTAGCCCGCCGCCAGGCTGTCGCCGAATGCCCAGATCACCGGCGCGCGCGGGGGCGCGGCGGTCGTCGCCCCGACGCTGAAAAAACAGGTGATCGCGATTGCGAGATGGACAAGCAGGGCTCGCCATCCGTATCGCCGATGCTGTGATATCCCGATCATTACCCGTCGATAGCGACCTGATCGTCGCGCGCAATGTCCAGCTGTCGCTGGGCACGCCGCCAAACCGCGTCGACATCCTGCACGGCATCGACCTGACCGTCGCGGCAGGCGACAGCGTCGCGCTGCTCGGCGCGTCGGGTTCGGGCAAATCGTCGCTGATGGCGGTGCTGGCCGGACTCGAACGACCGACCGGGGGTGAGGTGCGCGTGGCGGGCCTGGATTTTACCGCACTCGACGAAGATGCGCTGGCGGTGGCACGCCGCGGGCGGATCGGGATCGTGCTTCAGGCTTTCCATCTGCTGCCGACGATGACCGCGCTGGAGAATGTCGCGGTGCCGCTGGAACTGGCAGGCGAAGCGGGGGCGTTCGAGCGTGCCCGTGCCGAGCTGGCGAGCGTCGGCCTTGCCGATCGCACCGGCCATTATCCCACGCAACTATCGGGTGGCGAGCAGCAGCGCGTCGCGATTGCACGTGCGATGGTCGGGGAGCCCGGCCTGTTGTTCGCGGACGAACCGACGGGCAATCTCGATACCGCGACGGGGACGGCGATCATGGATATGTTGTTCGCGCGACATGCGGCACGCGGCGCCACGTTGTTCGTCATCACCCACGACCCCGCGCTGGCGGCACGATGCGCACGGATCGTCACGCTCGCCGACGGGCGTATCGTCGCCGACGAGCGCGTCTGATGATCGGGCGCGTCTGATGATCGGGAGCGGCGGATGATCGCCTGGCGGCTGGCGCTGCGTGATTTGCGGCGTGGCGGGCGGGGATTGGCGTTGCTCGCCATCTGCCTGTTTCTCGGCACGGCCGCGTTGGCGGGGATCGGCAGCCTGTCGGCGAGCATGCTTGCGGCGCTTGATGGAGAGGGACGCCGAATGCTTGGCGGCGACGTCGAGCTAACCGTCTCGCAGCGGCGCGCGAGCGTCGAGGAAAGCGCCGCGTTCGCTGCGGCGGGGCGTATGGCGGAAGTCGTGTCGATGCGCGCGATGGCGACGCGGGCGGACGACGCGCCGGTCTTGATCGATCTGCGCGCGGTCGACGATCGCTGGCCGTTGGTCGGATCGTTTCGCCTTGCGGCCGGTGCGCAGCGATCGAGGCCGCGTGCCAATGAGGTTGCGCTCGCACCCGCCGCCGCGGACCGGCTCGACGTCAAGGTCGGGGGGCTGGTCCGCATCGGGATGGCGAGGATGCGCGTCATCGGCCTGATCGCCGAGGAACCCGATCGTCTGGGCGCGGGATTTTCGCTCGGGCCACCCGCGATCGTCGATCTGGCGGGGCTCGATGCGACCCGGCTCGTCCAGCCGGGCAGCCTGTATGAAAGCCATTATCGCATTGCCCTGGCGCAGCCCGGTCGCGCGGATGCGGTCGGCCAAGCACTCGTCAAACGCTTTGCCGGCGCGGGCTGGTCGACGCGCACCAGTGCCCAGGCGGCGCGCGGGCTGCGGCGCGGGATCGGACAGCTGGGGCAGTTTCTGCTCCTCGTGGGCCTTGCGGCGCTTGCCATTGCGGGGGTCGGGGTTGGCAGCGGCGTTTCGGCTTATCTGTCCGGCAAGACGCGGATCATCGCGATGCTCAAGGTGCTGGGCGCGGGTTCCCGGTTGATTTCGGCAATTTTCCTGATTCAATTGGGGCTGGTTGCCTTGGTCGGTATCGCGGCGGGTCTCGCGCTCGGTGCGGTGGTGCCGTGGGTCGTCGCCACGACGGCGGCCTCCGCGCTGCCCATCGCGCCACGGCTGGCTGTTTACCCCGTGCCGCTCGCCACCGCAGCGTCGCTCGGGCTGATCGTCGCATTGTTGTTCGCGCTGCCCGCGCTTGCCCGTGCCCGCGCGATCCCTGCGGCGACATTGCTTCGCGATGCGGTGTCGCCGCAGCGCTGGCCGCCTGTGACTGTCATCGCCGCGATGACCGGGCTGCTCGCGGCGCTGGTCGCGCTGGCGGTACTGACCGCGAGCGACCGTGCGCTTGCGCTCGGTTTCGTGGGGGCGGTTGCAGGGCTGATCGTGCTGCTTTGGCTGATCGGCATCGCGACCCGCGTCTTACTTGCCCGGCTGCCGTCGCCGCGCGCGCCGCTGTTCCGGCTCGCGCTGGCCAATCTCCACCGACCGGGTGCACAGACCGATCGTCTGGTCGTTGCGCTGGGTCTCGGCTTTTCGCTGTTTGTCGCGCTCGCGGTGATCGATACCAGCCTGTCCGCCGAACTGACGAATACCGCCCCGGCAAAGGCGCCACGGTTTTTCGCGATCGATCTGCAGCCGGACGACGCCGCCTCGTTTCGCCGCGCGGTGACCGCGACGGCTCCCGATGCGCGGATCGAGGCGGTGCCGTCGCTGCGCGGTTCCATCGTGGCGCTCAAGGGTGTCCGCGTTGCCGACATGAAGACATTGCCCGAGGGGGCGTGGGTATTGCGCGGCGACCGGACGTTGACCTGGTCGGCAGGCGTGCCACCGCGTAACGACGTGGTGGCGGGGCGCTGGTGGTCGGCGGATTATCGCGGACCTCCTTTGGTATCGCTGGAAGATCGCGCGGCGCAGGCGTTGGGACTGAAGATCGGCGACCAGATCACCGTGTCGGTGCTCGGCGTCGATGTGCCCGCACGGATCGCGGCGCTGCGCCGGATCGACTGGGGCGGCCTCGGGCTTAATTTCGCGATCGTTTTCTCACCGGGTTATATCGAGGAAGCGCCG